>NZ_QKVO01000027.1 GCF_003265155.1 Mycoplasma wenyonii
TTAAAAGATTTGAAGCAAGATTGATTATTTGAGGGAAAAAAATTTCAAATGAAAATATTGACCTTTTAAAGATCATCTGTTCCCCTGAAAGATAGAAGTAGATGAAATAAGTGCTGAGCTCGATTGCACTGGGAAGTTAACTAATGATGGTGGTGGACAAGAGGAAGATGTCAAGACAAAGTTCAAATGAAATTTAACTCTAGAGAGTCAAGATCAAAAACAATTATTTGAGGGAAGAGAAGTTACTAAGGAAGGGTCTTTAGAGCTTGTGAGAGCTGATGGTGGTCGGAAAATATGGCCCATTGTATTGGGAAGAGGGGAAGAAGGTATAAAGGTTGAGGCCATTGATGGGAGCAAGATACTAAAGATTGACTATACACATTGAGTAAATGATTGAATGAATTATGGGACTGGAAGAAAACAAAGCGGTACTGTAAGTGATTCGTTTACTTGTAAGTGACCTGATATAAAAATTAAGGGAAAAGGGGAAATTTATTCTGCAAGCTTAGATCGAACAGGCGATAGTATTTATCAATTTGTGAAAGCAACACAGCCCTTAAAACTCAAAATCTCCTTAGATAAATGTAGAGCTAGCAACGATAAACAGAAAGCCGAATGTAACCTAAAAAGCTAACATAGGGATCTTTAAAAAACTTAAATGATTTTTAAAAATAGAGATTTATTTAAAAAATAATTTCATAGTAAAAATTTTCTAATTTATTCCTCACATTACAAAAGGAATCACAAACTTGAATGAAAGATAGAAGTAGATGAAATAAGTGATGAGTTAGAGTGTAGTGGACATTTAATAGGGGGTGATGGGCGATATGGAACGGGAGGAACAAAACCTTTACTTAGATGGACGATTGAACTAAACGAAGAGGAAGGGAAACAGTTATTTAGTAAAGAAACAATCATCAAAGAGACCCACATAAATTTCAAGGGTGAGGGTGGATTGAATCTTTGGCCTAGAGAAAAGGCTGGTATTGTTGTAAGAGCAAATGCGCTTGGGGCGATGTTGATGGTGGATTACACCCAATGAGTTGATGGGGTGATTAGTTTGCAGGAAACGAGAACAACAGGAGGCTATGTGGATAGCACATTCACTTGTAGTTGAGCTGAGTTACCTAAGAATGGTGCGGGTGTTATTTATCAGGGTGGAATTACTAATCAAAGAGGATTAGGCTATAGAGAGACACAAAAGCAACCTTTAAAACTCAAGATAGAGCTCGGTAATAAATGTAAGCAGACCAATAAAGGGAAAACACTTGAATGTAACCTAAAAGTAACAACGGAAGGAACAGACCTAAAGATTTCAAATTAGGCTAAAGAATAACTTGTTTTTTATTTCAGATATCTTTTAGTAATTAAAGATACATAAAATCTCAAAATTTAAGAAATTTTTTAATTGTGAAATTGGCTCTCCAACCATCGCTCTAAAAGTCCTGCTCAAACAAAAGCAACCCATAAATGAAAGATAGAAGTAGATGAAATAAGTGCGGGAGTTGATTGTACGGGACATTTACTTAATAATGGAGGAAGTTATGAACAGGATACCAAAACAAGATTCCAATGAAAGTTGGAGTTAAACGAAGATGAAAAGAAAAGATTGTTTGAGGGTCAGGAAATTAGTGAGGAAGGTTCAGTGGAATTCATTAGGGCTGATGACAAAAGAAAACTGTGGCCATTTTTGGTGGGTAAGGGGAATGAGGGATTAAAGGTTGAGATTAATGAACATGGTGGAGCGCTAAAAGTTGATCTGGGACGTTGAGCTAAAGGGGAAAGGGGGGGATGAGTTATGAATAGTACGTTTACTTGCACTTGAACTGGACTAAAAGGCCAAAGTAAAGGACGAGTGATCTATCAAGCCACCTTGGACCGGATGGATGGGGAGTTGTGACAGTATATAAGGCCATCAACACCTTTAAAACTCAGAATCTCCTTAGGTGAGTGTAGACCTAGCAGTGATGAACAGAAAGCCGAATGTAACCTAAAAGTAACAACTAGCAAAAATTAAATAACTGATTTCCTTACAGTCTGAACTTAAGCCATAGATCTATTTGTTAACTTATTTCATTAAATAATTTGATTAACTAAAATCTTGTACTGTTTCCATTCTTGTTTCTACTGGTAGTATCAGATAAATTTCTCCTGTCTGCTTAGTAATTAACTTAATAAGAATTCCATAGTTATCTCCAAGACTTTTATAGTTTCATTTTCCTAATATTTCAGTTTTCTTAAATTCTGGGCTTAAAAGAATAACTTGAGATCCTCTCCCCTCTGTCGCTTCTTCCATATCCGATTCTATTTTGATTTCAAATTTTTGATTTTTATTTAATTTGTTATTTCTCTTGAATAACTTTTTAGGAAATAATCCTTTTCAGTTATCTAGAAAATTTTCATCTTCTGCTTTATTAATCCCTTTATTTTTGCAAGATATTGCATAATAATCTCCTTTGTTTTCGTTAGAAGGAAGAACATTCTCTAAAAACTGAACAACATTGCAATTTCCTGATTTAGCGTTAGATTGTTTAGAGCTTCTAGTTAATTCTCTTCCACTATCTACAGGAGAAGAGGCGGAAAGACTTTGTAAATTATCTCTTGTAGTTACAGTTGTTGTTTCTTGTTGCTCTT
>NZ_QKVO01000028.1 GCF_003265155.1 Mycoplasma wenyonii
AGTATAAGCCTCTTTAACAATCTCACCTAATTCAACTAACTTAACTTTCCTACCCATTAATCTAGGAAGTTGTTAATTCTAAACTTACAGGTAATTTAAATTGTTGAAAAAAATAAAAAATGATAATTTGATCTTTTTAATATCAAAAACTTAATAGCTTATTTACAGACCCAAAAAACAAACTTAAAATTCATAGGACAATAGTTAAATAGAAATTATGGCCACTATTACCTGAAAAGGTGGAGCTGTTTTACTTTCAACAATAATTGGATCTATTGTTGGACTTAAAAAGTTAGTAACTGGAGAAAGTATCGTTACCCCCCCCGAGTCAGGAATAACTTCTCTTTCTCAATCTAATAATTTTTCAGATAGTTTTCCAGTAGCGGAAGAAGAATACAAAGACACTAATCAAAATTTCTCTGAGGCTCAAGAAATAAAACACGTTATTGCGGAAGAGCCTTTTAGCTCTTCAACTTATACAGTAGCTTCAGAGGGAGAAAGATTTACAGATAGCGAGTCTCAAATGACTCCAGACAAAACATTCTATTATTGAGGTCGTAAATATACCCCAGAGATACAAAAAAAGAATAGAGAGGAGGCTAAAAGAATATATGAAATACTAAATGATTACTCATTCAAGATTCATATGCCTTGTACTTATGGAACTGGATGAATACTAGACTATCAAATTCCTGAAAAAGACAAATACCCTACAAAGTGGTATATCGCCACAGCGGCACATGTAATTCAGGGGCTCGCCTTTTCAGATAATCCCTATAGCCAACTTTTGCCTAAATCTCATACATGAACTCAACATTTAAGAGAAAATGGGAAGAAAAAGCAAAGATATGAAGAAATGAAGAAACATGAGAGAGAAATAATGGATACCTGTTGAGCAGTAAATTGAGCAGGACATATTGACTTAAATCTTTCGCAACAAGGTAATGGGCCAAATAGAAAGGCAGATGTTGGAGCAGTTTCCTTGGGAGAAATGGAGGAGCCGAAATTATTTTTCTCCGCATTTAATTTCTTAGACAAAGGAATTGGTAGAAGAAAATACTTTAGTGACTTTGCAGTACTAGAAATTACATTTACTAGTGAAGACGCCGCGAAGAGAGCTACAAATAACTTTGCAACTAATCCGAAATATAAAAATGGTTCTAGAGATGTAATTAATGTATTCAGTGAACCTATAGAGAAAAAATACAAAACAGAAGATGGAGAACAGCTTTGAAAAGCGTTACAAAGGGAAAATAAGAATTACTATAACTTGGGCTATGGTTGAGGGGCAAAAGATAAATGAACTTATACCAAAAATTGAGATGAACAGAAAACTTTAGCTTCTACTATGGGTGGATACACTAAAGCTGACAATATTCGAACTGATGAATCCGCATTCTTATGACAAGGCGACAAATATAACTTTTTTGGACATCTTTATCGCCTTGAACATAATCCAGTAAAGGGAGGGGGATCAGGAGGCATATATGTTGATGGAGAAGGAAATGCCTTTGGAGTGGTTTCCGTTGGCGGAAGAAATTCTACTTGAGTTCAACCACTTAGAAGTGTAGGAACGACTGTAGAAAGGGAGGGGATGGTGACTCCTAAATATGACTTAATACTTGGAGTTGATGGACAAGAGAATTACTATAAGAAACAAGTAGAGGAATATATTCTGAAACAAGGTGGAAAGACTTGATTAAGTGAAAGAGGAAATTGAACTGTTCCTGTTCAACAAATAAATACCTAGGTTTTTAAGCCCTAAATTATTACTAGCTATTTATTGAGTATTAGCTTTCTAACTGTCTTATTCATTCCAATAATTTAGAGGCAAGATGATTTTCAATATCAACAGAAACATTTGAAGAAAGCTCTTATAATCGTCTTCCTTGTGCCTCAAAATGTCCTTGTGTTCAAGGGTTTATGTGTCCAAATTCATCTTGAGAGCTTCGGAGTTGTTTTTAAAATTGATGGACTGTTTCATGATTTTCATTTAATGAACCAAGAGCTTGATTAAATTGTTCTTTCGAATCATAGAAATGAAAGAAGGGATGGTTTGTATCTCATTTACCCCAATCATCAACTGTTTTTGCAGGTCTTCCGCTGCTGGTCCTAGTAGTAAAGTGTTTTTGTAATCGTAGATTAGAGCGATCTCATCAAAGTAGTCTTAGGGCTTTCTTTATTGATTGAAGATCTCTGGTTTCTTAGGTGAATTAGATTCCTCTTGAGTTAAAGCGACATTAAAATTATCAACTCTTTGTAGTTCTCCGAAAATAGTATGTTTTTCTTTGGTTAGCTCTTCAAAAAGCTCATAAAACGTCTTTAGATTTTTTCTTTGTTGTGCTGAAAGAGATTTATTTTCTATAGACTGAGTTTTTTTATTTACTCTTCCTTTTCATTGTTG
>NZ_QKVO01000029.1 GCF_003265155.1 Mycoplasma wenyonii
CAAATGCTTTTAGCAATATTCTCTCTTAATTCCAATTCAGTCATTAGTTAATTAGTTTTTCTCTGTAGTATCTAGATTGTTGTTTAAGTAAAAGAATTTCTTTAGGCAAGCCTTTAGAAATATTTTCGGTTAACTCCCTAAATCTATCTAATCAATTAGCTATTTTTTCTTGTTTTTCAAGAGATGGCAAAGGGATTTGGAGTTTCAATGCTTGGTCTATTCGTATATTGGCTATTGCTGGGCCTTGATCAAATAGCTTTGCTTTTTGCTTTTTTATGTCATCTTTGGATAATGCATAAGCTAAATATTTGGCATTTTGTTCATGCAATAAAACAATTGTTGCACTATCCGCAAGTATTTTTTGCTCTCCGACATAAGCCAAGGGTTTGGCTATTTCAGAAATAGTTTCTCCCACTTTTGTAATAAGTAGATCATTTTTTTCACAGTACTTATATTTCTTTCCGCTCTCTAATGTGATGTGGGAAGTTGGAGTTTCACATCATATATCGTAGGAAGTGTAAATCTCCCCATATCTAATACAAGGAGTTCCTTCAGTTGTGATTTGAGACTTTGTAATCAAAGTTCCTGTAAAAGACTCTTTAATGATCTTCTTCAGTTCCACCAAGCGCCCCCCCCGCATTAGGCGGTTCAAATAGTACCTATACTGAGTTTTGTGCCGTTCTAGTTGCCGTTCTAGGGACGAGAAGGTCTCGAGCCATTTTGCAATTTTTTCTTGTTGCTTAAGGGGCGGGAGAGGAATCTTTAATTTTTTTACTTTATAAAGATCTAAAGCCGGCCTAACCCCCATTAATATACAAGAGTTAATGTTTTCTTGATTTCTAAGTAAAACATAGAATAAATATTTTTGATTGATTATTTCGAGTTGGGGTTTTAACTTCAAAAATCCACTGTAAAAAACATATTTAGTATTTGAATTATTTCAACCAATTTTCCCAGATGTAAATCCTGTGTTTACGATCAAAATCTCTCCAGGCAAAAAATAAAACTGATCGATATTTTGGAACTTATTAGGGTCAAGTCAGCACAAATTATTTTTGACTATTTCTGTATCCTGTATGTTCCCTATTTTGATTATTGGTAATAAATCTCCTTCAATATTTTCTTTAAATTGATCTTTTTCAGAAATGGTTAATCCTCTTTGAAATTCACAAATCTC
>NZ_QKVO01000002.1 GCF_003265155.1 Mycoplasma wenyonii
CAAAAGGAAGACGACAATGTGATATAGAAATCGAGGGCGAGAAAAGATTTATTCTAGAGATTCATCCCTCCCTATCCTTTAAGAGTGATGTGAAAGCTGGGATAGCATCTGATGATCTCTATTTAAAGGGCCGAGGTTATGTTGGTAATGAGTCTGTTAATTTTGAGGAGACAATTCTTGGGAGAGGTCACAGAAGTGGAGGTGAAAATCGTTGACAGTTAAAGGTATTTAAATCCGGAACAACTAGGCTTGGTGAACTTAGTGGTGGTGAGGGGATAGATTATGGTGATGACGACATTGAGTGTGGTAAGGACTGATTTATAGTTGAGAAACCTACTTATGAAGGGGAAGGGGATTGAGAAAAAGCTGTTTCAAAGGTTACTTTTAAGCTGGCAAACTGTACTGATATAGCAAAAGGTAGAAAAGAATGTGAGATAAAAATCGCGAAAGAAAAATTTATTTTGAAGAAGAAAATCTCTTTCTTAAGCCTTTAAGAGTGGTGTGGGGGAAGGAGAACCTAAGGAGGGAGAAGTGCAAGATCTCTATTTAAGAGGTGAAGGTTATGATTCCGAGGGCAAGGCAATTGATTTTGATGAAAAGATTGTTTGGGCGGGGCACGGCTCTGGGAGAGGTGAGCTTCGTTGACAATTGACAGTTTATGAGTCCGGAAATTTTAAGTTAGGTGAGCTTGGTGGAGGGGATGGAATGAATGCTCCTGATGACAAAATTAACTGTGATAGGAAAGGAATATTTGAAGAGAATGGAGAAGAGGGATGATTTGGGGGAGCTGATCAATGAGAAAAAGCTGTTAATTCAATTAAGTTCAAGCTCACTAATTGTGGGAACGCTGGAGGAAGACGACGATGTGATATAGAAATCTCGGAAGTAAAAAATTTACTAATTAAAAGATACTAGTCTTCTCTAGCCTTTAAGAGTGAGTGGTCAGGGATAGCACAAAATGATCTCTATTTAAAAGGCCTAAGTACTAAGACTGGGGCTGAAGTTAATTGGGATGAGAAAGTTGAATTCGGGGTAGGGGGTACTAACAAATGACAATTGAGTGTCATTGAAAATGGTGAGACCGAAATAATTGACCTAGGTGAAGCTTCAACAGGTTGAGGGGAAGCAGAAACATTTAATTGTGACCCGCAGAACGTCTTTAAAGTTACACAGCCAACTTATGGGCGGGAGACCTGAGAGGGGAAGAAATGAGTAAGGAGTGCTTCAAAAATCAAGTTCAAACTCGCTGATAATTGTACTAAAACGAAAGGAAGAGTAGAGTGTGATATAGAAATCGCGAGCGGGGAAATTTAATTTATTTAATTTGAAAAATCCATCTCTTCTAGCCTTTAAGAGTGGTGTGCAAGATGAAGCTCCTAGTGATGGAGAGAAAGATGATCTCTATTTAAAAGGCTTAGGTTATGCTGGCGGGGAGAGAGTTGATTTTGATGAGACTTACGAAGAGGAAGGGGGTGATGGGGAAAAGAGAACGCACCTTTGACAATTGATTGTTTTTAAAGATACAGGGACGACTAAGGCGCAGACTATTCATAGTGGATTGGATTGGGGTGGTCGCGACGATGAACAGGGGACTTGTGATAAGGGCTGGTTTGAAGTTGAAAAGCCTAAATTTGGAAGTACGGATATGTGACAAGAAGCTGTTGCAAAAGTGAGGTTCAAGCTAAGTAAATGTAGTAATGCGGGAGGTAGAAGAGAATGTGATATAGAAATCGCGGATTCAGTTGGATTAAAAGAATCTAGTTCCTAAATAATTACTATCTCAAATAACCTATTTTTCATAAAGAGGTTTTGTATTTATCTTTAGTCATCTCACTTCCAGTCATCTTTTTAACTACTAGATTACAAGTGGTTCCAGTTCCGCAAGGCAATTGACCCACACATTCAGATGTTCCTTTTTTCTTACAGAATGTAATCTCAGGCTTAGAATCACTTGACTTAGTCAATTTCAAAAGACCTAAAGGTCCTGAATTACCAGCCATATACCACAATTTCTTTGTATCTTTATCAGTTATATAAATTTTTCTACTAGTATCTTTATCTATTATTTCTTGAGGAAATTCAACTAATTTTTCATTGCTAGAGCTACTAGAAGAAGTAATACTAGCTAAAGATACTCATAAATTACAGATTCATATGTCTGTTCCTTGTTTATTTGCCGTTAAGCCACAAACTCACTCACCATCACTAACTTTTTTTCTAAAAGTACTTTTAAAATCTCAAGAAGGATCAGTAAATCTAGATATTATGTAACCAGTTCCTATGCCCCCCCCGCAATAGCAGTTACAGCCACAGATGAAGAAAAAGCAAATAACTTAGAAACCATTTACTGGTTTCCTAGTTGCTGAAAAGAATTACCTAAATTTTATTTTTGAATTAACTACTCTACAACTCTTTACCTAAGTACTCACAAAAGATCTAAATTAAGAAGATTGCTTTAGGTTTAAAGTTAGGCTTTCATCCTAATCCAACTTCCTTAGAGATATTTATCTCACATTCTTCTTTTCCCGATATCTCCTTACAGTTATCCAAAGTTAACTTAATCTTGTTAAATCCTTTATCAAAATGTTTATCTGCCTCCTTTGTTACTTCCAATACATCTTCATTACAAAATAGATTCTGATCATCATAGTTGTCTTCACCCATCCCTCCACTTAATGGAGCTATTCTTACTTTCTTTGATACAGGAAAAATGGATAGTTCTCATGATGAATCTCTTGCTGTAATAATGTCTTCTAAACCAACATCTGTCTGTCTTTGTTGATCAAATCCTTTCCAATGTAGTTCTTTCTTTCCATCAGCCCCTAACTTGTAAATCAAAGACACATCAATAACATTAGAGCCAACGCTCTTGCAAGTAAGAATGGGAAGAGAAACTTGCCCTGCCCCTTCAAACACAAATGTGCCACGATCTACTTTCTTCCCCTTCATTAACTCATAAGCTACAGGAAGCCCACAACCAACACACACAGCCCCTCCTGCCATCAACAGCTTAGGAAGAAACAAAACTAACTCTTGACTTTAAAAGTTAAACCTTAAATATCTTAACTATTTATTAGAAAACAACTCTTTATACAGTTCTGAATAGTGTCTAATAGGTCTTAGTCTAATCTTTTCAAGTATTTCTTTAGGAATATCATCCAAGTGTCTTTCACTCTCTTTAGGATAGAAGATAGTATCTACTCCTCCTCTAACAGCAGAGATAACCTTTTCTCTTAATCCTCCTATAGGCAATACCTTACCTCTAAGAGTCATCTCTCCAGTCATAGCTATATTGCTAGGAATAGGTACCTTTCTAAAGGCTGACAACATAGCTGTAGTGATAGTAATCCCAGCTGAAGGACCATCTTTCGGTATCCCTCCAGTTGGCACATGTAAGTTAATGTCTATATCTGATCATTTAGTATCGTTTAACTTAAATTCACTTTCATTTGCCTTAATGTAAGAAAGTGCAACGTTAGCAGACTCTTTCATAGTATCTCTTAAGTTACCAGTAAGAATTAAATTGCCTTTTCCAGAGTAGTAATTTATCTCTACTGGAAGAAGATCTCCTCCATAATCTGTATAGGCCATTCCATTAACCACTCCAGGTATAGATAATTCATCTTTAACTGTATGTTCATACTTCTCTTTGGAAAGATACTCCCTAACTATTTCTACATCAACATTCAAAGATACAAAGTCTTTATCTAGTTCTTGTTTTTGAATAAACTTTCTAGCTATTTGAGATAAAGATTGTTTCAACGCTCTCACCCCAGCCTCTCTGGTGTATCTCTGAATGATGTAGGTAACTGCCTCATCAGTGAAGGTTAGTTCTGTGTCTTTTAACCCATGCTCTTCTAGCACTTCAGCTATTAAACCATTCTTAGCAATTTCTAGTTTTTCTCTTTCAGTGTAAGAAGATAACTTAATGATCTCTAATCTATCTAATAATGCTTCAGGTATATTGTCTTCATAATTGGCTGTAGCTATAAACATAACCTTTGAAAGATCTACTTCTTCTTCTATATAGTTATCTACAAATTGATGGTTTTGCTTAGGATCTAGTACTTCTAGTAAAGCTGATATAGGATCCCCATGACTGCTACTTACTATCTTGTCAATCTCATCTAGTATGAATACAGGATTATTTACCTTTGCTTGTTTCAATCCTTTAATGATTCTTCCTGGCATAGCTCCAACATAGGTTTTTCTATGCCCTCTAATCTCAGCTTCATCGCTCAAACCTCCAAGAGAGATCTTTACACACTCCCTATTAAGACCTTTAGCTATTGATTGAGCTAATGAGGTTTTACCTACTCCTGGAGGTCCAGAAAGACAGATAATTGTTCCTTGTAGATTCTTTGTTTTCTTCTGAACAGCAACAAACTCAAGTATTCTTTCCTTGGGCTTATCTAAACCATGGTGATTCTTATCTAACTCTTTCTTAACCTTTGAAATAGTCTTTTGGTCTTTAGAGCTTCTTTCTCAAGGTAAAGCAACTAACCAATTTAGATAAGAGTGAATAATCAAGCTCTCATTAGTTGAAATGACACTAGTGTACTCTAACTTCTTTAATTCCTCTTTAACTCTTTCTTTAACATTGTGAGGGGCATCCACCATCTTTATTCAATCCTTGAATTTCTTTAGCTCTCCATCTCTAGAAAGACCTTCTCCTAACTCTTCTCTAATTACCTTTATTCTTTCTCTAAGATAGAACTCTCTTTGTTGCCTAGAGATGTTTCTATTTACCTTCTTTGAAATAGAACTATTGATCTCATCTTTTTCTGCCTCTGTTAGGTATTCATAATCAAGCATTAAGGTAATTCTCTTTGAGAGATTTAGCTCTTCTAATCATTTTTGTTTCAAATCTACTCCATCCCTTTCATTTTGAGGTCAGATACTACATAACTTATCTATGAGCTCTACACAAGAATCTTTACTAGAGTTCTCTACTCTCTCTATAGAAAAGAGTTTCTTGATATCTTCATAGTCTTTGCCTTGTACATCAAATAGTTCTTCAAAGTACTTAATTAGTTGTTCTAGGTCCTTTTTGTTCTTTACGAAGGAGGTGTTCTTTTCCTTAACGAACTCATAGTCTGCAAATCACATAGGACCCACATGTTCAAACCCAGTACATCTAATTACCTTAGGATCAGAAATTTGTACTCTTTGAATCCCATCTACCTTAGCTGTTATAGAACCATCTTTATGTTGCTTAAGAATGCTCACCTTTGAGAGCGTACCAATCCTATATAAATCCGATGGAAGAGGGAAATCTACATCGTAGTCTTTCTGAGCAATTACTACTATCTCTCCTTTGTGTTGAGTGAGAGCATAGTTAATGGAAGCTATAGAACACTCTCTACCAACCTCAATAATGTTCTTAGAGTTAGGGAAGATAACTATATTTCTAGAAATTAATAGAGGAAGAGAATTATTAGTTACTGGTAGGTTGGTGTTTTCAGTTTCAGTCATACTAACCATTTAAGTTAATTCTTTGAAAAAAGTTCAAAGCTTATTTTAGCAGATTAATCTTTTAATTGCTAAATTTACTTTCAAGCTAATATGAAAATAGCTCTTTAAGCAAGCTAAACTTGCAAACCAAAAGATAAATTTATAAGTTTAGTAATTCTTAAAAATAAAATCTATATTGGTTTTTTGTTTGTTTTTTATTAAAAAGTAATCTCAATAGATTAGTTACATGGTTACAGAAATAAGAGCTTTCTCCAAAAGAAAAAAGAGTAGGGTAAATATCATTCTCACCACGCTCCCAAAAAGTGAGAATCAAGAACACAAACTCTTAATCTACACCAAAAAAGATGGAGAATACAGAGTAAGTAATCCAGTTGACTACTTCAAAGATGAATACTTAACTCCTATTCTTTTAAGCCCTTTCTCCTTTCTTCCCTCAAGAGCTTTAGAAGAAAAATACTCTGTAAAGGCTTTTCCTAAAGGAGGAGGGGTTAGCGCGCAGGCTCAAGCGATTGTGCTAGCTATCGCAAGAGCGCTTCTAAAATACTACCCAGAAATTAGAACTTCACTAAAGAGAGCTAACCTATTAACACAGGACCACAGAATGAAGGAAAGAAAAAAGATAGGTAAATACAAAGCTAGAAGATCTCCACAATTCACTAAGAGATAATGTCTTCAGAACAAGTGAAATTCACTCCCAAGATTGGATTTGGTACCGAATCTCTGAGAATCATTGAGATACTATCTCCATATCTAAAAGCGGCAAATGATCACAACTATGACTTTGTTGATTGTGGTTGAAAGTATGGAAATGAAGCTATTATTGGACTAGCGCTTAGAGGTTTAAAAAGATCAGAACAAAAGTTTGAGTTTCTTCCCTATTTTCAATCAAAAGTGTGACCTTCTCAATTCTCTGGAGGGATTATTAAGTCTCTTAAGTTCTCCCTAAGCAAGATAGGTGTTGATACAGTAATACATACATACTTCCTTCATAGACCTTCAAATAATATGGAACTAAATCTTTCTGCCTACAAACAATTAATTTCCTGCAAGAATAATGCTTTAGCAAAGAGAATAGGTCTATGTAACTTTGATAAGGATGTAATTGAATGATTTCATAAGTTAACTGGAACACTGCCAGATGTTATTCAGTTTGAATGTTCTGTTAACAATATGAGATGAGACAGAATTGCATATTGCAGACAACACAATATTGAAATACAAGGACACACTCCTTTCGGTAACTATGAAAAGAATTCACAAAATCCTGTGTTGCAAGATATGGCTAAGAAATACAATGTTTCTCTTAAGACCTTATTAGTTGCTTATCTACTAAATTTAGAAATAGTTCCTGTTGTGGTACCTAGTTCAGAAGACGAAATAGGAGAGATCATTAAAGCTAAAAAAATTAAATTAGATGAAAAAGATATAGAAACCCTAAAACAACTAAATGAATATGACAGTCAAACTTTTGAAACTCTACAAATTGACTATCCACAAGATGAACAAAACTAGTTAATGAGCAAGAAGATGGAGTTATGCTTTGAAATCAAAAACAAACAATATCTCTGTAATATAGGAGACAAGATCATCTCAGACTTTATAAAGAACACTGACTCAGGAGATGAACTTAGTTTCTCTAATGTATTGCTTTACAAAGAAGAAATAGGCAAGCCTTATATTCCTAACCTAGAAGTTAAGTGCAAAGTAGTTAAACAAATAAAACATAAGAAACTTCATATCTTACACTTAATTTCTCAAAAGAGACATAGAAAGAGAATGGGTTTCAGAGCTAAACACACTCTTCTGGAAGTTACTGAAGTAAAGAAGCTGTCCTAGTTTAAATGTTCAAGACAAAAAAAGACGAGGCCCCTCTAAATACCAAAAACGTTGTATATAGATACTTCTTTTCAGGTACTTATGTTGAAAGAATGGATAACAAAAACAGAATAGCTATCCCTATTCCTTGAAGACATATTCTTAGAGATAAAGTCATTGTCACAAAAAACACTAATGTAGGTTGTTTAGTTGTATGAACTGTTGGTTTCTTTCAGTGATACGCTAACTCCAAAATCGAATCATGTGCCTCTGAACAAGAAAAACAACAAGTTAAGAGAATGTTTATTGGTAGCGCTAGAACGATAGATATTGATGCAAAGTCGAGAATGTGCCTTCCAGAAGATCTATTGACTATGCTTGTTCAACAAGATAACTATCTTTACTTTGTTGGTACTGGAGACTATATAGAGATTTGAACCAAAGAAATGTTTGAGAGCTGAAAATCCCAACAAATGCCTAAAGACTATAAAAACGAAGATCTTTAATTAGTCTCTCTCCTGCCCTTAAATGGGCTGGGGAGATACTTAAGACTTGACACAAAAACCCACTCACTTTCCTGTACTCAAGAAAGAAGTCTGTCAACACTGGCTTAACTCTCCAACAGGCTTCTATATAGACTGTACTTTTGGACAAGGAGGTCACTCAAAAGCTTTACTTAATCTTTTGTCCCCCGCAGCTTCTCTTTTGGGAATAGACATAGACCCTGATTGTTCTGAAGATGGCCTACAACTCTCTCAAGAAGACTCAAGATTTCGTTTCCAAAACCTTAACTACAGCTCACTTTATAACTACTGAGTAAAACAAAAGCTTCCAAAAGCTTCTGGAGTACTCTTTGACCTAGGTTTCTCTACGGCTCAACTACAAGATCCTAAAAGATCTTTTAGCTACAACTCTAGCTCTTCTTCTCTAGAGCTTAGATATGGATTAGATGGAAAGAGTGTCTATGAAATTCTCAATGAATACTCTGAACACAAACTCAACTGAATATTTAAACACTATGGGAATCTCAGAGAATATAAAGAGCTCACACAAGCTATTCTCAGAGAAAGAAAAAAAGAACCTATTACCAGCATAGAACAACTAAAAGCAATACTCACTAATAACAAAGTCTTTCAAAAAAACAGATACAACAAGAACCAAATTAAGTTATTATTTCAAGCTCTTAGAATAGAGGCCAATAATGAACTAGAGAATCTAAGACACACTCTAGAGAAAGTTAAAGAGATACTAGAAGTTGGTGGTAAATTACTCATTATTACCTTTCAATCCCTAGAAGATGAACTAATAGAGGATTGAAAAAGGAAATATTCTTATTCCATCAAGATACCTGATATAGGGGAGACCATCCCTCCTTTATTCCAATTACATCCAGACTCCCCAATTCTACCTAGTAGAGAAGAAATAGAACTTAACTGAGCCTCTAGAAGCTCTAAGCTATGAGTCTTCACTAAGCTCAGAGAATAAAACATTTATTCTTTTTGTCCATTTCTACTTATTAATGAATTAAGAGAATGTATCAACTCAAAAACAATCTAGGGTCTTTTGTTGAGAAAATTATGTCCAACACAGCTGAATACTATATCCAAAATAACATAGCTTATTTAAGGAAATCTCATCCAGAATACATTCACCTATCAAAGAAGGCACAGAGACACTCTAATCTATTTGAAAATGAGGGAGACACCTATTCAATGAGAGTTTGTTCCAAAGGAGACCTAGACTTCTATGGTGTTTATAAAGGAAGGTATTTCTCCTTTGAGCTAAAAGAAACTCAAAAGCCAGTATTTGCTTTATCTCTAGTTAAAGACCATCAACTAGAGCAACTAAAGAGAATTGATTCTTGTGGGGGTTTAGCCTTTCTTCTTATTCACTTCTGTGACAATGATTCTAGATTTATACTCTTAAGTTATCCTGAACTCTTAAAGCTATTGGAACTGAAGAGAGCTAAAAGATTCTCAATAACTGACCTAGAAAAAGTTAAAAGTTATGAGTTAAAAATAGTATTTCCTAGTGTCTTTAATCTCTTTGAGCAACTAGATCAAATACTTTCAGACTCTAAATAACTTTAGGACCAATTATCTCTAAATTCTCAAACAATTTCAAGATATTTATATTCAATTTCACTCTAGACTCTAAATCTGCTCTGTCTTTGTAGGCGCCATTTTTCTCCCTTTCTTCTTCTAGTTGAGAGGCGGTAATTGCCCCCAATCCTAAGATACAAGAAAAGGGAAGCAAGATAGTTCTATTGATTCTATCCGGTTTAAAAGTTGAGGCTAAAGACTCATTCAGTTGAACCATTCTGAACTTAATTCCTCTTGAAATCATTTCCAGTGCAACCTCATAGATCATTACTAGATACTTAGATTTCTCTGCATTCTCCTTACTAGACTTACTCTTAACTCTTATCTTGTATTCTTGATATTTCCTCTTGATCTCTAGTAAATCATTAGTAATTAGAGACTCAATATCAAAGTGCTTATTGGTAATAGTGAAGTAAGCTGCATAGAACTCTACCGGATAGTAAAGCTTAAAGTAAGCTATTTTTCAACACATTAAGACATATGCAGTTGCATGTGCCTTTGGAAAGATATATGTGATCTTGTTGGCACAAGCAATATATCACTCAGGTACTTTAAAGTCCTTTAGAAGTTTTAAGTGCTCTTGAGGAATTCCTCTACCATTTCTAACACTTTCAGCTATTCTAAAAGCTATATCAATACCTATTTTTTTATCTAACAAGTAGTTCATAATATCGTCTCTACAGGTAATTACCTCACTTAGATTTAGTTGATGGTTAGAGATCAATCTATCTATATTGTTTTTTCAGACATTCTTTCCATGGCTAATGCCTGAGATTCTTATTAAGTCTGAAAAGTGATTTAGTTTCTCTCTACAAGCTTTAACTATTTCTCTAGTTTTTTCGGTACCAAACTCAGGTAATCCTAGAGTTCCAACAGTCTCACCTATTAGCTCTAGTTTGTCGCTTGGTATCTCTAATACAGAGATATCACTAAACATCTTGAGAATCTTCTTGTCATTGTAGCTAATTGTGTCTAAGTTCTGATTTGTTAGTTTGGAAAGTAAAGCTAACATAGTTGGATCATCTTGCCCTAGTATGTCGAACTTAAAGAGTGAATCTTTGAGTGCATCTTTTTCAAAGTGAGTAGTTAATCAATCACTTGTAGTGTCATTAGCTGGATAGTTAACGGGTGTATAGTTATAGATACTGTCTCCTTTAGGAATAACTATTATTCCTCCGGGGTGTTGTCCGGTAGTTCTCTTGATATCTGTGAGTCTACTAGAGAGTCAGTGTAACTTTCCTTTATTGAACTCGATCTCATTATCTAATAAATAATTTCTAGCTAAAGCGAAGGCCGTTTTCTCAGCGACAGCAGAGATAGTTCCCGCTCTAAAGGTATTGTCTCTCCCAAATAACTCTCTAAGAAAGTTGTGTGCTTTCTGTTGATATTGACCAGAGAAGTTTAGGTCTATATCTGGTACCTTCTTCCTTTCTAGCCCTAGGAAAGTTTCGAAAGGAATGTGTTGTCCATCTTTATGTAGCTCCAAGTTGCAATTGGGACATTTTCTCTTGGGTAGGTCAAATCCAGATTCCTTGGTATTTTCCTTAAGTAAGAAATAAGAACATTTACTGCAATAATAGTGAGGTGGTAGTGGGTTAACCTCACTAATCTCCAGCACATAAGCTAAGAAGGAAGAGCCCACAGAACCTCGAGAGCCGACCAAGAAACCTTCTGACTTAGACCTTTGAACTAATAGGTGTGCACACCAATAAACAGTTTCATAACCATTCTCCTGAATACCTTGTAATTCCCTATTTAAGGTAGCTACTAGATATGAATTGGGTTTTGGTCCATATTTATTACTTAATTTGCGATTAACATAGTTTTTTATGTTTTCAAAAGCCCCATCAATCTTAGGTAAAGAAAGAGTAGAAATATGTATCTTGATATCCGAGGAAATAGAGTCAACTATCTCTTCTCTGTACTTGAAAAATAGTTCCTCTGTTTGCTCTTCAGTTAGTCCTAGAAACTCAAATTCTTTAATGAATCTTTCAGTGGTTCTAAATGAAAGGTCTGGCAAAACATCATTACTGAACTTAGAAGAGAAAAGAGGATGTCTTTTCCCGCCTATATTCTTGGCATGTACTATGACTTTGTATTGTTCTATCTCCTCGTATCATTTGAACTTCAAACAATAGTTAGCCATAACCTTAAAATTGCATTCCTTAGACCATCTATAGAACTTCTTAAGTAGGCCTTGAATTTCCTCTAAGGTATATCTTTTTCTATGAATCTCATGTAGGAAATGAGAAGGCGGAGGTAAGCTCAAATAGTCTAGTTTTTTTCCTTCTTCTAAAAAGAGTTCATAGTCGTCTTTAAAGAGTGCATCTAACATAACACTATTGGTAGGTGAAGAGATAAGAATTAAGTCTTTTCTCTTTTCTTGAATAGACTCCCAGTCAAGTTGGGGTTTATCTACAAAGCAATCTATGTGGGCTTTTGAGATTAACTCATAGAGTGACCTTATTCCCTCTTGATTCTTAGCGAAGAAAATCACATTAGAACCAAAGTAATTTCTCAACATCTTCTTTGAGTTAAAGAGAGTATTGATACCATCTAGCTGTTCATATACATATGGATCTATGGAGAATTCATAGAGTTGTTTTTCTCATTGTTTTCAGAGTCTTAATAAGCATTGAGTGTCGTATTCTGCAGAGTGAAGCTCTCTTTCGACTACATTGAAAGACATCTTTTTAGATAAAGCAAAGAGAGAATAAGACTTAGACTTCTTTTCACCCTCTAAAGCTTTAGCGAGTAGGATAGTGTCTAATAAAGGAGCTTGAATTGGTTCTAGCTTAGCCTTCTTATATTGAGCATTTAAGAATGGTAGGTCAAACTCAAGTCCATTGTGAGCCATCAAGATAGTTCCAGAAACATACTCTTTAACTTCTTTTAAGACCTGTATCTTGTCTCTACCTAATAAATCCAGCTTTTCATCTGTGATATGAGTTAAGTCAATAATTTCACTACTTAATTTCTTTTCACATTTAAGATAGCTGTGATAGTGATCCATGATGATTCCATTGCTGTACTTAACTATGTAGATTTCTATTATTTCGTCAAATAAGGGATTTAGTCCTGTGGTTTCTAGGTCAAAGATAGAGTAGACAACTGCACTATTCGGTTCCAATAAGTGAAGATTGGAAAGAATCTTTAAGTTCTCAGGAACAACTTCTATTTCGGAACCATACAAAGGTTTAAGACCATACTTCTTTGCACTCTTCTCTGCTTCCGGAAAAACATGTACATTATTGAAGTCTGTGAATGCAATCACTTCATGACCTAATGATTTAGCCAATTCAGCTCATTGCTCAGAGCTGAATAGTCCATCAAAACTAGAGTATTTGGTGTATACATTCAAAGAGAAAGCTTTCTTTGGGGAGTTATCAATTAACTTAAGGCCTTCAGGGAAATCAACCTCTGAGCAGTTCAATAACCAACCATCATAGTTTGATAGAGTCTTAGAGTTAGAGAGAGACTTTTCATCTAATTGGAACTCTATCTCGAATCAATTTCCTACTTTTAGTATCTTTAAGCTTTTTTCTTTTTCCTCTGGAGAAGAAAGTCTACCTAAAGCTAATAAATAATGTTCAGTGAAATTAGTGAAACCAACCTTGTACATCTTTTGGCCTCTAAAGTTATAGTTCTCTACTTCTTGAAAGAAATAGAGCTTGAATGTACCTTTACCTCTTGAATCTAAGGTTTTTATAGAGCCAGAGAGAATGGGAGATGGAGTTGGGATCAAAGAAGAGGCGCTACTAGTTCTTAATAGTTCTTCAGGTACATAGTTTGAAGGAGAAGTAGATGGTACTAAAGGAACTTGTTCAACCTTAGCTATAGAAAGATATATCTGTTTTTGTTCAAATACAAACTCTAAGAAGGCTTGAAGATTAGAGAGATATTTCTGAAAGTATTTCTCGTAGGCTATATTTAGAGCCTTCAATATCACTTGAGGGAACTCAAAACATAAATGAACTTCCTTAAAACTACCCTTAAAAGCTTTAGATTGTTCTTCTTCTGCAAATGAAGCATAGGTTTCAAATCAACTTAGTAAGAGTCGATGTAAAGAAGTAGAGTTATAGAGATAGTTAAGTCTTACAACTAAAGTACAAACCTGAGAAGAGAAATTAAATAGGGCAAATAGTTCTTTTGGTGCTGGCTCTTTGAAATACTCGAATATTAAAAAGAAATGATCTTTATTGGGTGAAAACTCTCATTTAAACTCAGCTTTACTTAATAACTTTTCTAGTTCTTCTTTATTAAATATCCTTAATTCCTCTGAAAGCAATCATTTGAGTTTCTCCATTATTTTCTAACTAACTAAAAATTTAGAAAATCAAGACCATAGGGAAAATAAGGGGTATTCATCTTAAAATTAAAGATTGATTACGCACTTAGTGTATTTTCTTCTATATGATGTCACAAGCGAACAATATATTCTAGGAACTCAAACTCTTTAACGATCTATGCAAAGTAAAACAGCAGTTAGGTTCATTAAGAGAACAATTAGAAATGTTTTAGATTTCTTTTATTGCAGTAGAGACAGGTTACAGGAAGGAGTAGAAAAAGTATTAAATATCTGGATTTATGAAATAATTGCTTTTGTAGGTTTGGTAGCTGGTTGTTTAGGGATAGGGATAGGTAAGAGTGATTGAAACCAAGCAGGCCTTTTGTGAGCAGGTCCTACAGGATTTACATTCTTACTTAACTTGTTCATTATTTTGAACTGATTTTCAATGATGAAGAGAAACAGTAATGATCAAATAATTGTTAACTTTCCTCCACAAGTTAAAAATCTATTGTTGCTAAATATCTTGTTAGGATTCTTCTTTCCATATGGTATTTTTGCTAAAAGCCTATTCTATAAGCACTTCTATGCTCTTTACAAGCAAAATCAACTATACTGAGCTAATCCAAATGACACCAGACAAGAAAGAAGAAAGAGATACAGAGAATATAGAGCTCAAAAGAGAAGAGAAATGGACTCAATAATTGGCTAAATTACCTTACCATAGGAAAAGAGAAATATAGAGTAGTTTTTCTCCCTAAGACTAAAATCTTCTTCTTTTAGTAGTTTTCACTCGCTATCCCTAGACCATTCCCTTATTTTCTTTGGGTAAGCATGTGGCAAACAACAAAGTCATAACTGTTTAGTCTTTCAGTCTTCGGGCAATTTCTCTAGTATAGTAATGATCTTTTTAGAACCTAATCCAGCTAACACAATAAGTATCTCTTTGTAACCTCTAATATTCTCAAAAGAAAGCTCAGAGAATCCATCTGATAAAAAAAACCTAGCTTTTAAGTCTACCCCTTTCTCTGAATAAAGCTTTTGAGAATTCTTTAATGAGACCTTACTTAACTCAACATTTCAAACCTCACTAATTAATTCATTTCTTAAGAGCTTTAAGCCTAAAAGGCCAAGATCAGCTCCTATATCAACTAAAAGAAAGTTATTGTTAGGAGTCAAAATAGCAGAGAGAAACTCTGCTATCTTCCTTATCCTTATAGCAACTCTAGACTAGCTGTATCTCTTGTATCACTCAGTAGCTGAAACTTCATTTAGCTCTAGATTTATCTCGGATCTAAGAGGATATCTCTTGTAAATAGTTTTGTATCTTCCCTCTGCCTCCAAGAAAGGTAAAGGAGAAAACTCAGGGAAATAGTTAACCATTGGAATTCCTCTACTTTTCTCAACTACCTCAATAGTTGAACCTAATGGAACTATATAAGAGGGGATATCAACTTTCTTTCCATTGAGTAGTATGTGGCCATGTGAAACTAATTGTCTAGCCCCTCTTCTAGTATTTGCAAACCCAGATCTAAATACTAGATTGTCTAATTTACTTTCAAGAAGTAACAGAAAATTGAAAGCGAGAGCCCCTTTCATATTCTGAGCTATCTTAAAGAATCTTCTCATTTGTTTTTCTCTAAGCCCGAAAAGCAAGGCAATTTTTTGTTTTTCTCTCAATTGTTCTCCGTGGAGGCTATGCTTCTTAAACTTTGAGGTGCCATGTTGGCCTGGAGGATAGTCTCTTTGTTTTCCTTTGCTGAACTCTCTTCCATCTTCATAAAAAGAGAAACCATATTGTCTAGCCTTCTTGTACATAGGTCCTAGATATCTAGACATAAGAATTATTTAATCTTTCCTTGTTTTCTTCAAGTCCTTACAGTCTTAACTGAAGTTTTCACTTTAATAGGTTTACCTGTTTTTGCATCTACTAACTGAAACTTTTGAATATTTAAGTTTCAAGCTCTTTTAGTAGCATTCATAGCTTTAGATCTATTATTACCTGTCTTTGATCATCTATTAGTAACTCTATCTAATCTATTTCCCATTATCTAGAGGAGATACTATCTTTAGACTCTTTAAGTTCTGATATTAATTTTCTTCTAGCCTCTAGTCTTCTATCTATCTCTTCAAAGTTTAGGTCTATCATATCAGAAGCTTCAGCAAATATCTGATTCAATTCATTCTCTTCTTGTTCTAGATATTGTTTTAGATTATCCAAATCAGTAGTCATTTCAGAGAATAATATCTCTCTTCTATTTCTTTCCAATTCACAAGCATCTCTGTAGTTGCCAGAAGCCTTTTTCAAAGTTTGAATCTCTTTCTCTAGAGATAGAAGTCCCTCTTCTATCTCAACTATGTCTACTTTCTTCTTTTCTTCTCTGTATCTCTTGAGATTTAAGTGAGCTCAATCCTCAAGTTTAGGCATCATGCCTTTTTTAGGAGTAGCCATCTTAGACTTGGATGGTGTTTTGTCTTCATCTAAAGCTTCCAAGATAGAGAGATAACCTTCATCCTCTAAGTCATATAAGTCAGTCTCCTCTTCTTTAAAAGAAGTGAGGGGGCAAGAGTCTACTAAGCTAAGTTTCTCACTTGTCTTAAAAAAGTAATCAAACTCACTTAATTTTTCTACTGTATCAGAGTCATCAAACTTGCCTTGATCACTGATATTGATCTTGTCTCCTCACTTCTCTACTTCTTTTAAGGTAAATAGTTTCTTAGATAGATGTGTCAACATATCTTGGAATTTGTGTCTTAATTCTGAAGTAGTGAAATGTATTTCTTTTCAGTTATGGAAACTAGCTTTTTCAAACTCTTTAAGCTTGTTATATCTCTCTTCTTCATCTGCTTCTTGCGGGAAGTCTCTTTCAAAAGTTAAAGTCTTGAACTTGTAGTCTTTTTCTTTTAGTTTCTTTTCAAGATCATCTTTAGCTTTTTGAATAAGCTTGTCTATTCTCTCCCTATCTTTTTCTTGAGACTCTTTCATTATTTTTTCTTTGAGTTGAAACTCTTGAATAGGGGTTAGCTTAGTTCAGACTTGATCAATAACTAAGAAATCTTCATCATTAAGTATCTTGGGTGAAAGCCCGATTAACTCATTGACTTTAGGCTTAGTGTATTTAAGACTTGGTCTATAGTAAATTAGTTTCTTAATTTCTTCAGAGAGATTAAAGACTGACTTATCCATCTTAGGAAGATGTCTGTGATGATGTTCAGAAGGCTTAGGGGTTGAGAGATAGTATCCTAGGGTTTTGAACTCATCAACAATTTCTTGATAGACCCTGTCTCATTCTTTCTTTCTGGCCCTTGACTCTTCTAACAAACTATCTTGAGTAGAGTACATCTTTTTGATCTCTAACACAATGATCTCAGAGAATTCTTTTATTAGCTCTTTCTTTCTAGCCAGTATCTTTTCTAGATGATCAATTCCCTCATTGGCTCAATCAACTCAGACTTGATTGACTGAACTATGAAGAAGGCTTAAATGATTGGCATAGTAACCACTAATCTCTTTTTGAAAATCCAATATTTGCTCTCTAACGGCAGTAATGAAAGAAGAGTATTGTCTCTCAATTGCCTCTGCTTTAAGTTTCAGACCATAGATTTCTTCTCTATATGCATCTACTTTCTTTTTGAAAGTGGCTTTCTGATTTCTAAGTTGTTGGGATTGTTCTTCGAAATCAGGAAAATAGTCTAGTTTTTGTAACTTAGAAAGATAGCTGGAGAGCTTAGACTTTTCTGCCTCAATTTCTTTTTGAATGGCATGTTTAGAGAGCTCAAGGGAACCTTGAATCTCCAGTCTTCTTAATTCTTCAGCTCGATTAATTCTGCTTACTGATTGTTGTTGAGAAAGAACTAATCTAGAAAGACTATCTTCTTGTTCTAGGAACTCTAACTTCATCTCAGCCTTTCTAGCTTGATGAAGGGTACTTAATCTCTCAAAAAGAAGCTTTTCTACTTCTTGTTGATAGAAAACTATCTCATTCAGTTGATCATTGAGGTCTAGTAGAGCATTGCAGACTAGAGAGTCATACTTAGAAAGTATTGCTTTGGAACCAAAAATAGAAAGATAGAAGTTAGGGGAGAAACCGATATGTTTCTCTGAATATTGCTGTAACCTATCTGAATAACGATTAAGAACTTTACAGGTATTCTCTATCTCCTCTAATATCTTCTTTTTGTCTCTAATTGATTGGAGGTATAAAAGGTCTGTATCAGGATATTTACCTTGTTCTATAAGACTTTTTCTGAGTTCACCTAAATGAGTAGTTAATTGTTCATTCTTTGCCCTTAACCCTTCTAATTTGTTATCTAGTAAGTCTTTAAAGGAACTACTCTTAGAGTCATAACTACTTAGGTTTGTGTTTTCTTGAAGTTGTAACCACACATTCTTATTATTTGTTGGGTCTGAAGAAATAAGCAATTTCTCTACATCATAGGCACTTAAAGAGCTATAGAAACTCTTTAGCTTAGTTGTAAAGGTCTCTACATCTTTATATTTAGGTGAAATAATGGCTCAAAAGTGATGAGAATTATTTAGCTCTATAACTGAGGAAAATGGGAAGTTAGGATTAAAGTACTTTGCTCTCATTTTGTCTCTAGAAAGACTATTCAACACATCTTTGTAGTTATCAGTAGGACTCGGAAGTAACTCAATAAGACTAGACTTAACTTCTTCTGACATCTGCTTATCTTCATCATTGAAAAAATCTTCATCTTGGTCCCGAGCATCATCTCCTTTTCCTCTATTTCTTGGTCCAAACATAGAAACACTAGAGAAAAGGTCATTTGGGGAGTTAAATGGAGAAGACAGACTTAGAGATTCTTTAATCTGTTTGTCTTTTACTTTGATCTTTCTACCTAGTTGCGAAGATCTTTCTATAGAATCTTCTTGGTATATAAAGTCTCCTCTACCATAAGAATTGGATAGTTGAGCCTCTACATCTCAACTTAAATCAGAGAGATTCTTAACTTCTTCTTGTGTTTTTATGTGAAGTTCTTTAAGTTCAAAAAGATGAAACAATCTGGGCAAAGAGCAAGCTCACACTATTGGCTCAGAACTATCTCCACTAAACACTCTTTCTTGCTTAGAAATTTGTTCCTTTAAAGCTTTTTCCAGATTAACAATCTGAGTAACTTTCTTAACTTCTGACAGTTTTGTTAGCTTTGAAAAATCATCACTAATGCCTTCTTCTGAACAAAGGAGATAGTATTTGCCCTCTAATTCTCTAAGTAAGTATCTCTTGTTGTTATTAATCAGAACATAGCTAAATTCGGAGAAATTTTTGTCTTTTAAAGGGGTAAAGAGCTTAGATTTAACCCAACTATCAACTAGCTTTTTAGAAAGTTGAAAAACTGTATGACTTGGTTTAGAGTCAAGAAATTTGAGAGCTAATTCAGTAAGTTGTAGTTCTTTTTGGGTCAATTTACTCATTAGAAATTATCTAAGTACTAAGCTTACTCACCCTTAAAGAGGGTAAGTCTTTCTTAAAGAATGAAAACTAAATAAAGCTAGAGTTAAGATTCTGAATCTTTCTTATCTTTATCAGAAGTTTCTTCAGTAGTATCAACTGCTTTTTGTTGTTCTATACCTCGGATCTCAAAGTCTTTTATTTCTTCTTTTTTGTCCTTATCCTTGTCTTCTTTGTCATCTTCTTTAGCTAGAGGAACTTCAATTTCTGGTTTGTCATTTCCATCAGCCTTTACAGCCTTACCCTTCTTCTTTTTACTCTTTAAAAATCTTTTACGTCTAGGATCTTTGTCTTTAGGAGGAAATTTCATTACAACATCATCCTCTACTATCACTGCATTTTCTGAGATTTCATCTTCTTCCTTTGGGCTTCTCTTGGGCAGTATGCTTCCCCATTTTCAATTGGCATGAATATCCATTATGTTCTTAATAACCATTGTGAAGAAATAAGCGAAAGTTATTACTGGTAAAGCGAACAAAGAAGCTGCAGACAATCAAAAGAGCAGAAACAGAACCGAAAGAATAACAAATAATTTCTTTCAGGCCCCTCACTTGGACCATCTAAGACTAAAACAGTCTAAAAAAGTTTTCTTATTTAACTTAATGATGATAGCTAGAAAACAAAAAACCTTCTAAGTATAAATATAAATTTACTACTTCTTATTAACTAACTGAGAGATATTCTCTATAAGTTCTTCTTCTGATGAGCTAGAAGATAATCCCAGTGAATGTTTTTCCCTTAAAGCTCTCTCCAATTGAGAAATAAAAGGAGGGCTTAAAGACAATTCTGAAAAAAAAGAAGCTGGAAGACTAAATAACTCCTTAGTGCTTTTTAAATGGGACACAATCTTTCCATTCTTAAAGACAATAATCTCATCTGCCTGTAAAAGTTCCTCCATATCGTGAGTTATAGAAATAACTGTTTTTTGATAGTCAACTACCAGCTTCTTCATTAACTTAGTTATCTCTACCTTCTCCACTGGAGAGAGCATGGAACAAGACTCATCAAATAGAAATAATGAAGGATTTAAGGCTAAAGTAGAGGCTATAGTAACTTTTTGCTTCTCTCCTCCAGAAAGATTCACTGGAGACTTATCTCTTAAATTGTGTAGATCTAAGGAATCTATAAGATTTTCTACTATTTTCTTCATAAAAGGATTAGGAACTTTCTTGTTTTCTAGTCCAAAGGCCAGTTCCTCCTCTATAGAAGAAGTAATAAATTGGCTATCAGGATTTTGAAAGACTACTCCTAAATAGGAAAAAATCTTTTGATAGCTCATTTCTGAAATAGGCCTGTCGAATATCTTGATTACTCCTGAATCTGGTTTCAATAATCCTGTTAGTAACTTAGAAAAGGTAGACTTTCCGGATCCATTATGACCTACAATACAGTAGTATTTAGACTCTGGAAGTGAAAGGGAGAGATTGGTAATGAACTTCTGTCCCTTTACATGAGAAAAAAAGAGTTTCTCGACAACTAAAGCGAACTTGGTTTTCTTCTCCTCTTTTTCCATTAGTTAAGTGGAGTTGCAGGAATAGAGGACTGACTCTCTTTCTTTTGTTCTTTTTCGTGTTGTAATTTAAGTCTTAGGAATCTAATTGCATAGACTATAGCAATAATGAGTGCAAATCCTGCAGCTTGTCAAAAGCTTTGAGTTATTGCCAAAACAATAAATATAACTATTAAGAAGGTTCAAAGTATTATTGCAAAGATCTTTCTAACAATATATCTAACACACTTGAGTGCAAAACCACTGACAGCCTTTCCATCTCATTTAAGTGACATTTCAAGTTCTAATTACCTATTTTTTTAAGTTGCTACTAATAACAAAGGATCTATAGGGCCAAAACAAGAAATATAAGAAGAAGAAAATACAAAGTAAAAGCAAATAGTTATAAATACGATAGTGGCTCCAAATAAACCTAGGCTTAAGTAATTAATTGAATAAGTTCTATAGCTAGTTCTTCCAGCTTTAGGGAGATAAGCTCTCGAAATCATTGCATTCGCAAGCTCTCTAGACTTAATCATTGAAATAATAAATAGAGGTATAAATAGAGAAAGAAAAGCAGAGGCCTTATCTCTTAATCTTCCATTCTTAAAGTCAATACCCCTACTTGATTGTGCCTTTACTATTCTCAATGTTTCGACTAATAATGAAGGAATAAATCTTATTGCTAATGAAATAACTAAAGTAATTTCCTTAACAGGTATCTTTAAGAACTTAAGTGGTCTAATTAATTGACCTATTGCAAAAGTAAATGAAGTTAAGTCAGTAGTGTGACTTAATGCACTTGACAACGCAATCATCATTACTAACTTGTTAGACATATTGAAAGCTAATAAGAATTGAAATAGAGTTACTGTATATCACTTAGGAATAAACCCTGCTATCTTCTTCCCACTAGCACTGGTTACATAAAAAGTCTTAAGTCCCTTTAAGTGGTTTTTTAAGGTACAACAATTAATTCCAGTGGTATCCTTGCAACAATCTGCTTTATTTTGCTGTGCGCACTCACAAGCTTTCTTTAATTCTTCCACACTATTTGCTGAAAAGATTTCAGAGCCCCCAGATCCCTTTGCACACTTACAACATCCTGTTCCTGTTTTGGCTGAACAGTGCTTTACAACCTCCCCTCCTAGTTGCCACCCAACTTCTATATTTGAGGTGCCATTCCCAGAACTAGAAGAATTTTGTCTCCCCCTAAAGCTAAAGGGAGAGATAGATCCTAAATCTGAATAAGCAGATGTCAAGTAGTTCTTGTCCCAAAATCCAGGATTTTTATTAAATATTCAATTAACAGTAAAAAGAAATAAATATATTCCTACATACAAGCAAAGTAATTTCTTATACAGTAAAGCAAAGCTCCCAGAAAAATAGAGAATTAATAAGGTAAAAGCAAGTAGTAATAAATGAAGTAATATTCCAATCTTGGAAAAGATTAGAAAAGTTAAGAGTATAAAGGCTATTAGCTTTAATACAGGATGAGCGGAAGGAACCGAAGCCCCTAACCCACCTATACTCTTAGTGGTTAGACGACTGTTAACTAAAATTTTTGACTAAATTATCTATAGACTCGGCGAGTTCCAATATATTTCTAGGTTGATATTCTCAAAGTCTTTCAAAGTAAGCATTAAAGGCAGATAACTTCTCAATAAAACTAATTACCTTAGGCTTAATTAATTCTTTTGGACAATTTCTGAAGAATGAATAAGTTGGTTGGGTTTTTTGCAACCTTCCTTCATTCAGAAAAAGAGTTGTATCCGTACTTTCAAATATGAAATCCATATTACTAGAAACCAAGATAATAGTTACTTTTTTCTTTTTAAGCTCCTTCACTAGCTCTAAGACTTGCTCTGTGGATTGGGGATCAAGCCCCAAAGTAGGTTCATCAAAAACAATCACCTTTGGCTCAAGAATTAGTATTCCTGCTAAAGTAACTTTTCTCTTTTGACCTCCAGATAGCTTAAAGGGAGAAGAATTAACTAGTTCAAGTGGGAATGACAACTCTGAAAGTATGGCCTTTGCTTTTTCTTCTCATCTTGGAAGTTCATACTTTTGAAGATTAAAGAGAATCTTGGGACCAAAGATTATGTCTTGAAGAACAGTTTCCTTAAAAAGTTGATACTCAGGAAGTTGAAAGACTATTCCAACCTCTCTCCTGATAGCCTTATAATTTTTTAGTTTTGAGTTAAAAAAAAGAATCTTCTCTCCACTAGCATAATAAATGTTGGCTGTCTCAGATCTATGCAATCCATTTAGGTGTTCACAAAAAACACTCTTTCCAGAACCACTGGGGCCAACAATTCCATAAACTTCACCTTTCCGAAATTTAAAGGAAAAAGAATATAGTACCCTCTGACCTTTAAAAGTAGAACTTAGATTATGTACTTCAAGAGCATTAGTAGATTCAATTGTGTGATTTAGTGCAATTTTTTTTTATATCTATATTCTGCTAACCTATCCTTATTCAAATAGATAGCTAAACTGTCTATTCTCTTCATTTGGGAGGCTAATTTTACTCTTTGATTTTAGAGCAATTTTTTACTATAACAAAAGCAAACTTTGTGAGTCCTGAGAAAGATTACTTAATACATTGATTCCATTATTTTTGAAATCCAAAAAGTCTAGCTCTTTAAGAAATTTAGAGACCTTAGGTATTCTATCTCTAAAGCTAAATAATCTATTGGGAACATTCTGTCAAGTCTTGTGATGCATATGCAAATCACTAACTATATAAAGTTCTTTCTTGGCTCTAGTAATACCTACAAACAAAATTCTTCTCTCTTCCTCTATGTCTTGTAAAGTGTCTGCATAATGCTTTGGGAATTTCCCTTCCACTAAGTTCAATATGAATACATAGTCAAATTCACAACCCTTTGCGCTGTGAACAGTAGAGAAATTAAGATATTGGTCTTCTGTGGTGTGGCTCACAAAGTGTTTCACATAAGCCAAAAGTAATTCAAATAATTCTTTCAAGCTAAAGGTTGATTGATTGCTGTAATAGGTCATAACTTTATAAAAATGAGTAATATTTCTTATTGCTTGGTGTTTTTGTCCTGCAATAATCTTCACTAGTTGTTGATTAAGGTTCTCTTTGACTCACTCCAACAAGCCCTCTTGATTCACAATAATTGTTTTAGATTCATTAACTCTGTCCTCTCGAGAGTTACTGTTTTTATATTCAGTTTTTAAAAGCTTTCAAAGCTCTTTAATTTTTTTAATTCACTTTTTGTCTTCCTCAGAAGTTCATCTATTCTCAAAATTAGAAGAAGTTAAGTAATTAAGACTCTTTATTAGATCTTCGGAGTATTCTTCTATTTGCTCATAGAAATAATCTGGTACCTCTTCTCTTCGGAACCAAAACTCAACTATGTATTTAATTGCAAAAGAATCAAATCTAAATTTGAGCGAAAGTAAGCAAACTAAAAAATAACTTTCATAATTTCAAGCTATATGTTTAGAGAAATTAAAGTCTAGGAATTTAATTCCTTTAGATCAAAATCTTTTTCTGAGATTCTTGGTTTCTAAATGAGTTCTAGAGATAATAGCTATTTGATTTAAGTTAATTCCCTTCGATTCCATATTTCTAATAATGGAATATAGTTGTTTAGTAACTCCTCCTTGCTTGTCATTAATTAACCATCGAACTTTATCACCTATCTCATTCTTAGTGTGCATCTCATTAAAGATGTCTTTTTGATTGTTCTTGGAAATTAATTTTTGAGATAACTCCAAGATATTTTGAGTTGACCTATAGTTCTGAGAGAGATTAAAGAATTTAGTAGATAGGTCTATATTGGTCTTGAAATAGTTAAAGATTTCTGGATAAGCTCCTTGGAAACCATATATAGCTTGGTTTGGGTCTCCTACAAAAAAGATATTCTTCTTAGAGCCGGAGATCTGAGCAATAATTATGAGTTGAAGGAAGTTCATATCTTGAAACTCATCAACTAGTATCTTTTCAAATTTAGATTGGATTAATTGTTTTTTGTCTGGATTGTGATCCAGAATATAGTGAAAATAAATAATTAAGTCGTCAAAGTCAAACATCTCTTTTCTATCCAAATAGTCTTGATAGAACTGAAAGACATTTCTAAGTACTCTAATAACTTTGTCTTTCTGGAAACCAGTTAACTTTTCTGTTTTCTTATTAAGTCTTGAAGAAAATCAATCATACTTCAAAACTTTTAGCTGAAAGTTATTAGATAAATAGTTTTCTATCTTGTTTCTAGAAATAGAATTTTCAGTCTCTTCTAAAACTATCTCGTGAATATATTGCTTAAATAAGTTATCAATGTCATCCCCGCAAACTATCTCTACTTGTTTTCTTATCTCTTCCTCAAGAAAAAAGAATCTCTCTCTGCCTTCTAATATAGATAGTCTGTTAATTTCTTGCTTTAAGAGCTTGGAAAGATCTTTCTTTAACTCTGTTTCTAAAAACTTCTTGCAGATAGAATGAAGGGTTCCAGCATATTCAAACTCTCTTTTTGCCTTTACAAACTTGTTAATTCTTTTTTTTATCTCAATAATTCCCCTATTTGTATAAGTAACTAAAAGTATCTTTCTTGGTTCTATCTTTTGAGAGAGATAAAAACCAATTTTCTCGATAATTACAAAAGTTTTGCCGGAACCTGGTCCTGCAATTATTCCTACATTCTTCTTTTCATTGAATTTGATTGCATTTAACTGTTGTTTGTTGGGGGTTTGTTGTGAAATTAAATTAAAAGACACTATTTAATCTTTCTCCTGTAATAGCTTTTAAATGTTTTATCTAAACGAGAAGAACATTAAGGAATATACAGTAGTTGGTTATCTAGTCTCTGAGAAATTTAAGACTCAAGTAAGACCTAAGTTACTCCAACTAATTAAAGATAAATGAATTGAGCAAGGAAGTTTAACTTCATTGTTTTTAACAGGTACAAAAATAGTAGAGCCATTAAGTTCTAAGTTGGACCCAGAAGCCTTACAAAAAATAACTAAGTATTCTAGCTATTTAGGAAAATGAAGTGAATTCTTTTTGGAGAGATTAGTAGATCTTTGAAAAAAGAAAAAATACACTCACTGAGAAAAAATTGAGCTTAAGGAAAACTGAGAAATAGTTAAGCATGCCACTGAAGAGAGTAGAAAATACTTTGCTTCCAAAAAAAGTAAATCAACTAATTGGGTTTGATTCTGAGAGTTAAGTAATCTATCTGCAGACTATAAGTACTCATTCTTTTTTGAACAAGAAGAGTTCAAGAACAATGAAGACTTTGAACTTTTCACAGTTATCATGAATCACTTTAAGTCTTTTTTGCCCCATTTTGAAAGTTGCATAAGCTGAAATAAATTCACTAAGTTACATAGACTCAAGAGCTCAGAGGAACACAAACAAGAATGTGAGATCACTAGATGAGAATTTGACTTCTTTGGGCTAGAAAATCAAGAGCTTGTAGAGCTTAAATTTCACAAAAAAACTTGAGATATTAATTGAGTATGGCAAGTTTTAATTTACTCTTATCTCTTAGACTTCTATTACGACATTAGGGTCAAAAGTATAAGAATTATTAATACCTTCACTGGAGAACAACTTTCTTTTTCTCTTTCTGATCTTTTTATAGAAGGTGGAGAGGAAGCTTTCTATAAAATGATGAAACTTGAAATCTCTGATTACGAAAAACTCAAATTTATGAACAGAATACTAGCTTGCTTTAAGGATTGAACTGAAAATCCTAATTTAAAAGAGATAATCTCCAATAACTTCTTTTGTGAGCTTGAAGACCTAAATATCCCTAAATACCACCAATTCATCACTCAACTAAATGAAAATAGATCGAAAGCTGACTTCTTATCTAATATTCACTCTCCGAAGTGAGTTTGAGAAGAATGAACTAAGTTTTCAACTCAAAAGCAGCAGAAAATTTAGTATTCTTTGATTTTTGAGAGTGTTGTTCCATTAATTCTTTAAATATTTCCTCTGAGAATTTCACTTGCTTTTCTCCCAATATCTTCTTAATAACTGGAAGAGGAGCCCCTTCCCTTTCAACTAAAGTAAAGAGTTGTTCTTCTAAATTATCAGTGCTTTTAGAGAGAATTAAATTTATTTGCTTTTGAGTTCTGTTCAATACTTTTTGAAAAGAAGAACCTTCCTTTAATAACTCTGACAACATCTCTGGATATTTTGGTTTTAGATAGGAATAGAGTTCAGAAACTAAATCTAAAGCTTTTCAAAGTAACTTAGCTAATGCTATCTCTAAATCTTTGATGTCCAGTAGATAGAGGGAGACAAATACTCTTCTCATTAACTTTCTGAGAACATAACCTCTCCCTTTGCCCGAAGGAGTTAAGCCCTCTCCTAATAGTATTGTTAAAGTTCTTAGGTGGTCTGAGACTATTTGAAATTGTGCGCTAGTCTCAATTGCTTCAGTGTTGTATTTCTTGCGAGAAAGACTTTCAATTTCCCTAATTATTGGATAAAACAAAGAGCTGTAAAAGACATTTTTAGAGCCCTCGAGAATAGAAATAACTCTTTCAAGTCCAGCCCCAGTATCTATATTCTTATTCTTTAGCTCTATATACTGACCTTTTTCTGCTCAATATTGACTGAATACAATGTTTCAAATCTCTATATATCTTTCATTATCTATAGATTCTTGAAGTAACTTTAAGCCTTGGCTTTTAGGATCAAATTCAATTCCTCTATCGAAATAAATTTCTGTACAAGGACCACAAGGACCCTCTCCAACTTCCCAGAAATTAGCCTTATCTAGTCTCAAAATCCTAGTTTCTTGTCCCAATAGTTCTCTTCAGATGGCCTCGCTTTCCTGATCATCCTTGTGAACAGTAATAACTAATTTACTTAAATCAAGATTCAAAACTTGATCTAGAAACTCTACAGCATATCCAATTGCCTCTTTCTTAAAGTAAGAACCCACTGAAAAGTTTCCCATCATTTCAAAATAAGTGCTATGTCATCCATCTTTCTCAATACTCTCTATATCTACTGTTCTTATTACCTTTTGAACACTAGTAAAAGACTCACAAACTCTCTCTTCTCCCTTAGAAATAAAAGCTTTCTTAAGAACACATAGACCTGCATTTACAAATAAAGTAGATTTGTCTTCTTCTGGAGGAATTACTGAATGTGACTCAATTACCTTATGTCCTTTAGACTCAAAAAATTGAATCCAACTATCTCTTAAGCTTTTTGCTGTTAACTTCAAGGTTACAAAGATTTATGGTAAGTCCCAGACCCTAAACATCGTTTCTTATCAATGGAGTAGAAAACTACATACTGTCCAGGAGTTGAAGCAACACAAGACTGATGAGATAATTCCATTAAATCATTATCAATTGTTACTATCTTTCCAGACAAAAAACTTGCAGTGTGCTTGAACTTAACAAAAACCCTTTCGCCCATTTTAGGAGAGCTGTTAATTCAATGAAGATTATTAATTAAACAGCCCTTCTTAATTAAATATTTGTGTTTAACGCTCTCTCTACAAACTAATAGAGTTGAGTCTAAAAGTTCTTTCCCACACACATAATATTTTTCAGTTTGTCCTGAAACACATGTTCCTTTTCTTTGATTTATCGAATAATAGCAAAGGCCTTTATGCTGACCTAATTCCACAGATCTTTCTACATCTATTATTTGCCCTTCTTTTCCCTTGATATAGGATGAAACAAAGGAACAAAACTCTCTCTTTCCAATAAAACAAATTCCTGTACTACTCTTTTTATCTCAATTAGGTAATCCTTTTTCTTTGGCTAGCTTCCTTACTTCCGCTTTGCTTTCAAACTCACTTAAGGGGAAGACAATCTCTTTTAATTGGTCTTGAGTTAATCTAGAGAGAAAATAAGTCTGATCTTTTTTAGGATTCTTACAAGTCTCTAAATAATAGGTTCCATTTTCTTCTGTAACTCTAGCATAATGGCCTGTAGCCAATTTAATATTTGAGCCAAATTCCTTCTTAACAGTATCTAATAAAACTCCAAACTTTATCTTGGAATTACAACCTAAATCTGGATTACCAATGAGATTTTTCTCAAAATCAAAAATATAAGGTTTAAAAACATAATCCCAATATTCTTTGGTGAAGTTGTAAATATATAAAGGTATTCCCAAAAAGTCTGCTACTTTCTTTGCCATTTCACTATCTTTTTGCCCTTGACAGTTACCTTCTACATCAGACTCATTAAGTTGCCTATCTCAATTGTGCATATACACCCCAATAACTTCATAGCCCTGTTGTTTTAAAAGATAAGCAGTTACTGAGGAATCAACTCCCCCAGACAAAGCAACTACAATTCTCTTTCCTTCCATTTCCTGAAAATAATATAGGTTTATTTAATTAATTATTAAAGGCTTTTTTATTAATACATGGAAGAGAAAGAGCAACTAAAGAAATTTAAGGAACTAATAAAGAGCCAGGAAGAAGCCTACTACAAGGGAGAAGAAACTATACCAGATGAGCTATACGACTTCAAGCTAAGAAAGCTAAAAGCTCTAGGAGTTGATACAGCTAATCTTCCGATTGGACAGGTTCACTCTGAAAAATCCCACCTTAAGCATACTCACTTATTCCCAATGCTCTCTCTTGATAATGCTTTTAATGAGGCAGAACTCAATAAATTCTTTGAGAATCACCTAAAAGAATTAGGGGACTCTTGCTCTCTTGAATACTTTATTGAACCTAAGGTAGATGGAGTTAGTATCAGCTTACATTACAAAAATGGTCAGTTGGTTGAAGCTTTGAGTAGGGGTGATGGGAAAATGGGAGAGAGTCTCATTGGACATATCAGAGAGATGAGCTCCATCCCTAAGACTATTGATTATTCCTCAGAACTCTTAGTTAGAGGGGAAATATTCATTACTGACTCAGACTTTAGGGAAATACAAGCCTCAACTCAAGAGAATCAAAGACAGTTCATTAGTTCCAGAAACTATGTTGCAGGAGCCTTAAGGCTCAAGGAAACTCAATTAATTAGTGAGAAAAAACTCTCCTTCTGTGGTTATCAAGTTTTATTCCCTGACAACAACACTTCCTTAGCAAAACAATCTGATGCAATTGAATTACTTAGATCCCTTCACATTCCGACCCACCAAAAAGAACTAACTCTTATCAGCTCTAATATGTCTGAGATCTGAATTTTCCTTAAAAGCTTTGGGGAAAAGAGAGAAAACTTGGAATTACCAAATGATGGCTTAGTACTTAAGTTAAATCCAACCTCCTTTTACTCCAAGATAGGAAGTACATCTAAATTTCCTAAATGAGCTATAGCTTACAAATATCCTAGCCTGATTAAGGAAACTATATTAGAAAAAATAGAAGTTACTGTAGGTAGAAGTGGAAGAATTACCTATCTAGGTAAATTAACTCCTGTATTCATTAATGGAAGTTGAATAAATTATGTTTCTCTACATAACTTTGACAACATTAAGAAACTAGGACTTAAGGAGGGAATGAAAGTTCAAGTTTATAAATCTGGTGAAGTAATTCCTCAGATACTAGGAAAAGCTAAAGATACTTCATCAGAATTCGAAGGAAAAGAGTTTCAATTAATAGAACATTGTCCTTGTTGCAATTCTCTTCTAATCTTTAAAGAAGGTAACAAGTTGCAATACTGTCTAAATCCAAATTGTGAGCAAAAAGAGATTTGTAAGATCTGTCATTTTGCCTCAAAAGCCGGACTTGATATCGAAGGCCTATCAGAAAAAACTATCACTAAATTATTTAAGGAAGGGATTTTGAAGAATATACTAGATATCTACTCTTTACACCAACACAAAGAAAGAATATTCCAAGTTGAATCTTTAAACATTAAAGATAAATCCTTTAATAACTTAATTACCTCCATAGAAAATAGCAAGAAAGTAACTCCCAACAAATTGTTATCTGGATTAGGGTTAGAACATCTGGGCCCAGAAGTTATTAAGTTACTTCTTAATAAATTCCAATCTATAGATAAGATATTCGAAGCTCCTGAATATGAACTCACAAAAATTGTTGGAATAGGTCCTAAAGTTTCATGCTCTCTAAAAGAGTGAATCTCTAAGGAGGAAAATGTGTTTATTCTTTCAGAGCTTAAGAAGTTAGGTTTCCAATTTGAACTATCTAACCCTGAAACTGCAATCTCCCTAGAAAACAAAAATCACTATTTATACGGCAAAACTGTGTTAATAACAGGAAGCTTTAGTGTAAGTAGATCTCAGCTCCAAGAACAATTAACTAAAAAATTCAATCTGAAATTCAAATCTAGTTTTTCTAATGAGATTAACTATTTATTGGCTGGAGAAAGTCCAGGCTCTAAACTCCAACAAGCAATAAATGCTAATATTCCAATAATTTACAGCTCAGAAATTGAAAGCTTATTAACCCCTTAAGTTGAAGAACTTAAAAAGTTCTATTAGTGCTTTTCTAGAAGATTCAGATAATCTAGACCTAGCTCAACTGTATTCTCTTAAAGGTTGAGTGAGATCTATTCAAAAATTCAACTCAATTGGTTTTGTCTCTCTCAATGATGGAAGTAATCTAAGTGGAATACAATTGGTTTCTTCTCCTGAGCTAATTCAAGAAAAAGACTTAGCTCTTGGAGATGCTATTCAAGTTGTTGGTTATCTCAAGAAATCTCGTGGAAAAGAACAGGAATGAGAATTCAAAGTAGAACAACTGGAAGTTCTCAAAAAAAGTGATAAAGATTTTCCTATTATTCCCACCAAGCTTTCTCTAGATTTCTTAAGAACGCAACAATTAGTTAGACATAGAACTTCAATATTTCAAGCAGTATCAATAATTAGGAAAGAATTAGTTCAATCAATTCATACATTTTTGTATGAAAATCACTTCTTTCCTTGCTTTGCCCCTATCTTAAGTACTAACTCTTGTGAAGGAGGCGCTGAATTATTTAAGTTAGATTCTGATGGTGCCGATTTCTTTAAAAAAGACGAGATTCTATTGAGTGTTAGTGGTCAATTTTACTGCGAAACTATCTCAAATGGTCTAGGAAGAAGTTATTCTTTTGGTCCTACTTTTAGATCAGAAAAGTCTAATAGTAGTGCTCACCTTGCAGAATTCTGAATGATAGAGTTGGAAATGGCTTTTACTAACCTACTTCAACTAATTGAGTTGGTATACAACTTCTTTATCTATCTAATTAAGAAAGTACTTCATAACTGTAAAGATTGTCTAGAAGAGCTATCTAATAAATTATTAGGAGATCGACAACTACTTATTGAAAAATTAGAAGGAATTGCTTCTAGTAAATATATAACTCTTAGTTACTCTGAAGCAATAGAGATATTAAGTCAAACTAAAGATATCTCTTGAGGATATGAGATAAGCAAGGAAGATGAAAACTTTTTACTTTCTAAGTTAAATACAAAGATTTTGTTTGTAACTAACTATCCTTCAAGTCAAAAGCCTTTTTATATGAAAATGTCTGAAGATAAAAAGATTACCTATTCTTTTGATATGCTGGTCTCAGAGGTTGGGGAATTAGCAGGTGGTTCTGAAAGAGAAGATAGTCTAGAGATACTAAATCAAAAAATTAAAGAACAAGGTTTAAATCCTAAAGAGTTAGAGTGATATTTAAGCCTAAGAAAGTTTGGATATGCTTCTTCTGCGGGAATGGGAATGGGGTTTGAAAGACTCTTAATGTTTGTGACTGGACTAAAGAATATAAAAGATTCTTCTGTATTCCCTAGATCCTATTCGCAACTATCTATTTAAGCTTGGCAAGCTGTACATTCTGTTGGTTGTAGGTTCTTAGTTCTAACATAGTACAGAGACTTAAGCCCTTTATGGTGAGCATAAAGATACAACTTAACTAAATCTCTGGTGGTTGAGTTATTAGTTACATATAAGACAGTAGAAATTCCTTGATCCACATGTTCTTGGATGGTAGCGGACAAATCAATTAATTTCTTTTGATCTATAAGATAAGCAGACTTATATAGGTGATAGTTGTCTTTATTTAAGAATGGCATTGGGAAATAAGTGATAGAGCTTCCATACATTCTTGTTTCGATGGGAGAAATAATTGGTTGAATTGAGGCAGTGGCTCCTTGGAGGTAGCTAATGCTTTGAGTTGGGGCTACTGCTAACCTATAGGCATTGTAAAGTCCATTTTGCTTTACTTTCTCCTTTAATTTGGCTCAATCTTTTTTTGTAGGTAATTTCATATTTTTAAACATTTCTATAACTTTTGGGCTTTTAGGTAAATAGGATCTGGTGATGTATTTCTCGAAATATGCTCCTGTATAGTAATCAGTATTTTCAAATTCCTTGAAACTAATCTTTTTTTCCTTAGCTATTCTAGAGCTAGCTAATAAAGAGTAATAATTAAGAGCTGCGAAAAAGACATTAGCAATTTCCTGTGTTTCTGGAGAGTCATATTCCAATCCATTCTTGAGTAAAAGTCCAGTAAAGTTAAGAACTCCTAATCCTACTGACTTGAATTCCTCATTAGCTTTTCTAATGCTAGGAGCATTGGTAATAGAAGTGAGATCACTGACTGCACTTAAAGCTCTCATAGACAAATCAGCAATTTCTTCTAGATTCCCGTGTTCAAAAACATTAACCAAGTTCAAAGAGGCTAAATTACAAGACACATCATTTCTGATGATGTCTCCTAATCCATAATCTCCTATAGTTGAGCTCTCTTGATTTTGGAAAATCTCTGTACAAAGGTTACTCATCTTGATTTTTCCTATATTTTTTAGGGGATTCTTTCTATTGGCATTGTCAATAAAGATTACATAAGGATATCCTGATTCAAATTGAATCTGAGCTATCTTAGTTAAAACAGCCCTAGCAGACAATTCTTTCTTTAAAAGTGAGTCATCATTAGCTAAGATATCGTACCAATAATTAAAGTCCAGATCTGGTAAGGAGAGTCTATATTTCTGATAGATAGTATTGGGTTCAAAAATAAAGAAGTTCTTATTCTCAGTGGCTAATTGAAGAAACTTATCAGGAACAATTAATCCGATTGATAGAGTTTGAATTCTTGACTTTTCATCAGCATTAATCTTCTTGCAGTCTATGAAATCAATTAAGTCATAGTGAAAGATATTTAGATATACAGCACCGCTCCCTCTTCTCATTCCCAATTGATCCGCATAATCAAACACATTCTCAAGTATCTTTAGAACAGGAAAGATTCCTGAAGCTGTACTGTCAATTTGTTTAATAGCCGCCCCTCTTCCCCTTAGCTTACTTAAATTGATTGCAACTCCTCCTCCTATCTTGGAAAGTTGCATAGATGTAGAGATTATGTAATTAATAGAGTTAATGGAGTCTTCTGCCTCGAGCAAAAAACAAGAAACTAACATTCCTGATCTTTTTTTTCCAGCATTTGAGAAAGTTGGAGTGGCTGGTTGATAAATCTGTTTAATAATTAAATCTGCTATTCTTTGAGCTAGTTGAAAATTTCCATCAGCTAAAAAAAGTGATGTTGCAATAACTCTATCTTCATAACTTTCTAGTATGTATTTTCCGCAATTGCTTTTGAGCGCAAAACTCTCAAAGAACTTAGAAATTGAAATATAGCTTTTTCACTGAAAACCAACTTCATAAACCTGTTCAGTTAGCCGATTTATTTCATCCTCACTATATTTCTCTATTAACTGAGAGAGATAGTATTCAGTCTCAATTAATCACTTAATTCGCTCATATCCCCTCTTCTTGTGAGAATACTTTTCATGCTCAGCAATGTATTTCTGATACTCTTGGATAGCAAGATTATCTTTTTCAAGGCAAAAGAATCCATCTTCTCCTTGAAGAGTTACTTGATTATTAAAGATCAAAGAGTTATAGTAGGAAGGGTTTGTGATTTTTTGAGATTTGTTAATCAAGGTTGAGCTTTTACTTAATGAAGATTTAGATTTTTCAGTGTCTCCTTAAATTCTGAAATTAACTGTTTGTTTCCTCCAAGGTCAAACTTTTGAAGGATAGGTACATTGTATTTTTGACTAATTAGAGTTACTGCATTGCAGAAATTCTTTCCAAAGTTTATATTTCCGCTTCCTGCCACACCTACTAATAAATTGTGATTATTTGAAAGAAAGCTTTCTACAATAGAAGGAACTTGCCCATAACCATCTGTGTAAGTGAAGATAACAAATTGTTTTGTAGCTATCTCTTCCCCAGTTAATAATTTATGTACGTCTTTAAATCCTAATTTGGAAACTATTTGTTCTACTCTTCCAGTTCTGCTGGCATATCAAAGTTCAATCAAAAAAGCTTAAATTTTTGAGATTTATTTTGAGTTTTTTATAGGCTTTTTAGGCTAAATTTGTCAAGCAGTAAACTAAATTTTAGCTTGGTTTTCAGCCCCAAAAAACTACCCAAAAAAGCTTATAAAATCATTCTAGTTTAGTATGGACAGAATCTGCAAAAACCTTAGTTCTATAGACTGCTGAGAGGGGGTAAATTGGAATGAAATTAGTTGCAAATTTAACAAAGAATTTTGAGATCAAAATGTGAGACAATTTTGAGTTGATGAAGAAATCCCTTTGAGTGGAGATAAGTTAATCTGACAATCTAAGTTATCTAAAGATGAAAAAGATGTTTATATAAAGGTTCTGGGTTCACTGACTCTCTTAGACACTCATCAAGGGGCAATTGGGATGAATCGAATCTGTCTAGCAGTACCTGATTTACCTACCAAGGCTGTTCTTCAATTTATGGGGATGATGGAACAAATGCACGCGAAGAGTTATTCCTCTATCTTCTGTACCTTATTAAGTACTGAAGAAATTAATGAACTATTTGATTGGGTCAAGAAGGAACCGACTCTTCAAAAAAAAATCAAGATTGTTGTTGAATACTACGAAAGTATTAAAGATGCGAAGAGTCTTTATATGGCAATGGTTGCTTCAGTATTCTTGGAATCTTTCCTTTTCTATTCAGGATTCTTCTATATGCTTTATCTTTCTTCCCAAGGGTTAATGATTAACAGTGGTGAAATCATTAATTTAATAATCAGGGATGAAGCGATTCACGGTCTATATGTTGGTAATTTAGCCTCTAAGCTTTTTGAAACTTTTGACTTAAGTGAGCAAGAGAGTCTCAAAGAAGAAGTCTACAAATTACTAGATGTCTTAATGGAGAATGAGATCAAATATACCCAAAAGATCTATAAGGCTTTAAATCTAGTGGATGAAGTTCTTAAATTCCTTGAATACAATGCCAATAAAGCATTGCAAAATCTAAATCTTGATGACAAATATGAGGTAACTGAAAAAGACATTAATCCAATGATTTTCAATGGATTAAATACTTCTACTAAGAATCATGACTTTTTCTCCACTAAAGGCAATGGTTATATCAAAACTACTCAAGTTGAAATGATTCAAGATGAAGACTTTATTTTTTAGCCCTTATTACTTAAGTACTAGTTAAATTTTTTAGCGAAATACAGCGAATATTATGAAGATAGCTAGTCCAACAGCAATGAAGAAAGTGAATCAAATCTTATAAAGATCTCTAGACCCTTTTTTATCTACTACTTTTCTATATAAATAAGCATCTACTCTATATTTCTTAAATAAAACAGAAAATTTCTTGAACTTGTCTTCTATGTAGGGATTAAAAAATCTTCTTATTTCTGTATTGACCACACTTACAAATTCTATGTAATCTAACTTGCTCTGCGCACTTTGGACACTTCATTAACGGAGCTAAAGAATAGATGCCAGCATGAGAATTTCTCATACCTTTTCTAGACTTTGAAACCCGTCTTGGAGATACTGCCATTTCCTACGATGAAGAAATTTTAAATTTTTTAAAGAGTAGAGAGCCTGCGCCGGCAATTACTCCTGCGCCGGCCCCCACACCACTAATAATTACCGGAAGGAAAGAATTAGAGTTCATTCAACTTACCTCAGAATCTTTTGAAGATAAGAAGGAAGAGCTGGATGAAGATGAATAATATCTAGAAGATCTTCTATTATCTCTTCAACTATCAGAATCTCCAGACCCAGAAGTATTACTCTTATTTCACTTAAATTTTGTCTTGCCAACTAATGAAACTCCTTCGTAAGTTTTGTCTGAGGCTTGAACTTGTTTAATTTTTTGATCTCCTTTGTATTCCACTTCAATTTCTAGTGCATTATTGTCTTCAAATACTTTGGTAAATGTGAAGTCAGATAGTGAAATGCCTACTTTTTCCTTTCCAACATTAGAGATATTAAATAGATTAGGGTATTCGCTGTAGGGAGTTGACTTACCTCAATTGTGTTTGAAGTTTTGAACTAGATAGTTTTCTTTAACTCCTTGAACAGTTATTTCTGTAGTTCTGTAGTAATCTAATCAGTCCGATGGTACTGAACTTTTTAGCTTCTTTGGTTTCAAGATATACTTTTCAGTTCCACTAAATAGGTCTTTTTCTTTAAGTTCAAGTTGCATATTCTCTCAGAAATACTTACCAATCTTGTGAGAATTTTGTTCACTAATTACCTTTTCAATAGGAGTCGTAAGATCTTTTCTGGTGTATTTTTCTTTCTTAAACAAAGGTAATTTCAATAAATTAGATAGTTCTACTTTTTTGGTTTTTCCTTCAAGAAAGTCAAAGTATTCTACAGTGGCTGATTCACTAAGATCTGTTCCCGTAATCTTAAGCTCCAATAATTGATTGAATTCTTCGGGTAGATTGATTAGCTTGGTTTCAGGATCACTCTCTTTCTTGCTAACTAAAAAAAAGAATTTTTGTAGAAGTTCTTTGTTTTTTAGCTCTGAATAGTAAAAGTTATGTAGATCTTCTTGGTCCAACAATAATCCATATAACAAGCTAAATCTTGAGGCAACTATTGAAAGATTTACTTTATAGGTGAATTCTTTCTTGCCTGTTGAGGAATTCAGCTTAATATCTGGATTGTCTGAGTAAACTGCTAGTTCGAAGTTTGAGAATGTACCTACATCTGCTGATCTAAAACCTAGGTCTTCTTGGAACTCAAATTTTTCTGATCTCAAAACATCTCCAATTGTGAAGGCTTGCTCATATTTCTTATCTCTGTACTTAAATTTCATCTTGAACTTTAATTTGGTACTGATCTTGAAAAAAGCTTCAATATTCTTTACTTTTTGATAGTCTATGTAGAAAGAAAGTTGGAATTTCTTTTTTGCAAATCTATCTCTGTGAGTATCCTCTATTAACTTAATTTCAGGGACAAATAGGTTGTCATAGTCCACATATCACAAATTCTTTTCTTCACTAGCTTTATTTACTTGATATTTGGCCGGTCTATCTAAAGTTCAATCACCAAGAGAATAGAAGTAATAATGAGTAGTTCAAGCATCAGGATATTTGTATTTATACCCAACTAATCCAGAGGAATAAATTCTTCTGTTTTGATGTCTATAAAAGTAGGAACCAAAATTCAATAAATCAATTCTGTTACATTGAGAGTCAAAGCCCTCTTCTACTGCTCTTCTCGCTACTCTTAATTCATCATCTTCACTTTCTCCAAGTTGAGAACAATTCTTGTGCTTTCCTCTTTCATAGTGATATACATCACTTCATCTAACAAAATTAGGTTTCAGATTTCCATATACCACTTGAGAAATTACATTATTAGACTTCTTCAGTTCCCCGTTCTTTCAATAGCCTGAATAGATAGAAATAATAGGACTCATTAGAAAGGCTAAGTCTAGTTCAATTCTCTTGTTGTGCATTTCAAAAGAATTTTCAATATTCTTTGGAAGATCTAGATTCAGAATATTTCTTAATGTATGTGAAGAGCCTCCTCCATTTATTCAGTTGATATGCAAAGATTCATCTTTCTGCGGATATTTATAGACAGAAGTTCAAAGATATTTGTAGTGCTTTGAGTGAGTTAGATTATTAAGTCAATTTTCCTTGTAACTTCCTTCTTTACTCTCTTTCTCGAAGTTATAGTCTCTCTTATCAAAAACTAATATCTCTTCGTCATATTCATATTTGTCTAGATATTTTCACTCAGAAATTCTCTTATAGTATTGGTCAAAAATTATTAAGTCAACTGGAAGTGATAGTTCCTTTTTAGGTTGAGAGATTAATCTTTCAGGGGAGTGGGAAGAAAGTCCATAAGTCTCTATGTGTTTTTGATTTTTAGCTTGATTCTCTTCAACAATCTTGTTGTAGTCAACAGTTAATTCTCCTGCTGGCTTGATTGCGGCCATCATAGCCGCTTGAAGACCATAAAAAGTCTTTGTACCCATAACCTTTTAAGGTATTGATTGCTAAATGCATTAACTTAATTGGCTCTGGTCCTGAAAATAGCATAAATTCACTACTTTTTGAGATAATTGATAGGGTCTTTTAGCTCTTTTTCACTAAGTCAAATAAACCTCTTAACCAAATGGAGAATGGACTCAAAGAGTGGTAAGAGGGATCTTCTTTCGCTGGAAGAAAACTCTTCCATCACATAGTCTCTTATTACCAAACCTGAACTAACAGATTGTGGTCTAATTCCCACCTTCAACTTGAGACACTCAGAAAAAGGAAAAGCTAACTCTATATCTCTAACTCCTAAGTGTTTAATTTTCTCTTCTTTTCTCTTAATTAGCTTATATTTGCCAAACTCAATATCTAGTTCATCGTAAATAAGTAATACATTTTCAAACTCAAAATTTAATGTCTGTAAGGTCTTCTTTAAGGTCTTTCCAGAATTATTCATATATTCAAAAGGCTTACAGAGAAGAAAAACATTTCCTCCTAAAGCATTATTCTTAGAGACTAAGGAACCGTTAACTAGATTAAATGAAGAACAGTCTAATTCTGTTCGTAAATAATCTATTATTAGAAAACCAAGATTATGTCTAGTGTTTTCATACTTGCTAGTTGGATTGCCCAGTCCTACTATTATTTTCACTAGATAAAGCTAGGTCTGACAAGCTATATTTAAATTTAATTTCGGTCTGGATAGTAGCCAATTGCAAGAACTTATCTAAATCTTTGATATTCTCTTGTAAAGATTTCTTTATCTTTCCTTCCTGTAGTTGATTCAAAGAAGATACCAATCTTTCTTTAGTTGGATAGTCTTTAATTAACTTCATTGCATTTTTGGGACCTATACTGGGAATTCCAGAGTAATTATCACTAGAATCTCCAGATAAAGCTTTAAATAAGGGAATTTGAAAAGGCAATAATCCTTCATTTAACTCTGAAAAATTCATATGATTATTGATTTCTAGGTTAAAAGAGCTTTTTATTCTGATCACAGAGATTAAGTAATCTACTAGTTGAAGTAAATCTCTATCAGAAGTGACAATATCCACTCTAAAGTCTGCTTTAGCTAGTTGCTTAGAAATAGTTCCTATTAGATCATCTGCTTCATAACCTTTTGGGGCAAATATAGGATTAATTCCTATTTCCCTTGCCTTAGAAAGTATCTCTGGAAATCAATCCAATAGTTCTTTGGGCATTGGAGGCCTGTCTTGTTTATAGCTAGAAAGGATCTCAGTTCTAAAACTCTTCCTATCAATATCAAACAGTACGGCACCAAATCCATATCTATTCAAGCTGAGTCACTTTCTTACCTGAAAAGAAAACAAGCTAAAAAAATTCTCCTTAAATCTTTCTGGGGATGTGTCTGCATTCTTGGCACTAATAGAGTGAAAACAACGATATATCAAAGAACTTCCATCTATTAGCAATACTCTCTTAATCAATTTCCTAAGTAAGTAAATTAAAAGTTCTTAAATCTATTTTCAAAGACTCCAGTTGTCTTTTCAAAAATAACTCTTTCTCTTCAGAAGTGAAATTTATTTTCAATAAGCTAGGGTTGTATCCGGAACCAAATAGTCACTCATCATAAAAAATATCTAAGTTGTAGTGAAGATATCTTTGAGACTCTTCAGACTTAAATACTTTTCTGAATCAATTGAGATAATTCAAGATTAAAAGTTCAGACTTAGAAAATCCTTCTTCAAACAAAAAGAAAATAATCTCTCTTAAATCTCTTAACTCTTCTTGTTCTATTATTTTGGAGGCCGACTTTTGAACCTTTTCAAAGAATTCAGGATTGATATTTTTCAAGACATTAAGACCTATTTGAAAAACCCTTTGGTCTTTAGAGAAACTGCCTCAATAAGCCCCTTGACCTAGTAATTCAGGAAGTTCCAACTGAAATCCCATTTTCAACAATTCTTTCAAAATCTGTTCAGTAATACCTTCTTTTTCTAGTAAAGTTAGGAAGAACTCTTCACTGAAATTGGCTTTTAAATAGGCTGCTTGGTAGGCTGAGAGTGCATAACCTACTGCATGTGCTTTGTTAAAGCTATATTCCCCAAAAGACTTAATGAACTCTCAAATTCTTGTTTGTTCTTTCCTTGGTAATCCAGTGCCAGAAATAATATTGAAAAACTCCTTCTCTAATTCTGTTAATTTAGATAGGTCTTTTTTCTGTAAGGCTACTCTATATTTATCTGTTAAATACAGGGGAATATCTAAAACAAGAGAGATAATAGACATTATTTGCTCTTGATAAAGTATGATTCCCCTAGTTTCAGAGAGAATTTCATTTAATTTAGGAATAGAAAATTGTTGTTTCTTTGGGTCATAGTTAACAAACTTAGAAATATGTCTGTTAATTCCAGGTCTTATGACTGAAATTAATTGGGCTAAATCAGAGATAGATTGTGGTTCAAATTGTTTCAAAACTTTCTTAATTAACTCATTGTCTAGATGGAAAAGAGAATAAGTGGCGCCAGAACCAATTAACTTGTAGGTATTTAAGTCTTTTAAGTCTAGGTTTTCAAACTTTAAATCTATCTTTTTAATCTCTTTTATCTTTCTTAGTATCTCAGCAATGAAATCTAAATAAGGAGAAGAAAGGAGGTCAAACTTCTGTAATAAGAAATAAGAAGAAAGATTGTATTCTAGAAAGGCTACTGGAAAAGATAATTCATACTCTTCAGTGATGTGTAGTAAGGGGGGGTTCTCTTGATCTATAGGAATTAAAGAAGATACATGGGGTTGGTAAAGAAAAGGTAGATTAATCAATTTAGAAATTAATTGTTTATTTGCAGGTTCTAGAAAATTAGGCATAGATCTAGTTAAAGTTGCATGGATCAAATTAATGTTTTTTATCTTCTTTGGAACTAGTGGGATTACAAAGTTATCTCTTCCGAAACATTGACCTAAATAATCTAATAGTTCTTGTTTTTTAAGACTTTCGATATCAAGGTCTAAGTCAGGGACTCTCTCGGAAGATAGATTCAGGAATCTATCTAGCAATAGTCCATATTTCAAAGGATCAACCTTAGAGATTCCTAATAAGAAAATAATTAGGCTACTGGAAGCAGAACCTCTTCCGGCACTAGTAAGAATTTCTTTTTCCCTAATATACTGGAGTAATTTAAAGAAAATGAATAGATAATTTCAATATTCTTTGAGATCAAATAACTTTATTTCCAACTTAAGTCTTTCTGAATAAGGTGTCTTATCTTCGATGTCTTTTAAATATCTAGTTAGTCTAGACTTACAAAACTTAATTATTTCTGCCCTTTCAGCTTCTTGAGAGGGCTTGTCTGTGGCTAATATATTTATCTCGCTTGTGGGATAAAACTCACAGCTCTTAAGTATCTTCAGAAGGTTCTTGACTCAATGAGGTCTTGCTTTAGCCGAAAAGTCTTCTTGAAGAAGGAAATTACTCTTTAGATGGGAATTGAATTCTAGTTCTGATTCATAAAGAGATTCATTTTTGATTGCAGTAACAAGTGCAAAAGCTTCATAATCTTCCGCTCTTAAAAAAAGATTCTCTCTAATATACACTCCATCTTCTGAGTCAGAATTAGCAAGATAGTATTCTTGCTCTCCTCAAGGAGTCTCTTGACTCTCCCCAGAGAGGAATATCTTGATAATGTTCTTTCAACTGAATTGTTCAATTTTTCTTCCATTAGTAAACCTAACTAAAGACTTATAGCCTTCAAAGTTCTTAGGAATTAACAATCACTCTGAAGAATTGTTCCAAATGTAGTGAAGAGAAAGAACTGGTATTAACTTCTTTTGGCTTGCTTTGTAATGAAAAGAGGGAAAATGTCTTATATACTGTGACTCGGAAAAAACAGAATGTCTATGTTGATTGGCTAAGCTGAATTCAATAATCTCATCTATTGAAATTATTGACTCAAATACTGAATTACTAGATCTAATGAAGAGTTGGGGAAGTTTTAATCCCCTTATTTTGAAAGACTAGCCCTTAAGATACGGAAAAGAAATCACCTCTTTAATAGATTTACTATCTAACAAAAACATTATTAATCTATCTAGTCCAATTCCAACTCCACCGGTTGGAGGCAAACCATATTCTAAAGCAGAAAGATAGTCTTGGTCTAATTTCAACTCAAACTCAGTTTCTGAACTTATTTGCTTCTTAAATTGTTCTTCTTGCCTGAACGGATCATTCTGCTCCGAAAAACCATTTGCAATCTCCTTGCCTCCAATATATAACTCAAATCTCTGTGCGAAGAAATTATTAGCACTATCTTCTTTGGCTAGTGGAGAACATTCAGAACTAAATCCATAGACAAATGTGGGCCTCTCTAATTCGCCAGAAATAAGCTCCTCAAAGAACTTTTCATAAACTCTCGCTAAGCTCTGCTTTTCCTCTTCTGTCAACTCCAATCCCAGCTCTACAGCCTTCTTAACAGCTATTGGCAAAGAAGGAGAATTATTGTAAAAGTCTAATCCCGTTTTTTCTTTTACTAATTCCCACATCGGTTTTCTCTCAAATTTTTGAAGTGAGTTCTTTCTTTCTGGGGGCAAAAACTTCTCAAATAAATTAATAATTAACTTTTCTGTTAAATCTATAGTCTCCTCAAGCCCAAAATAGGTACTATATATCTCTATAGAGCTAAATTCAGGATTATGAAAGTTGTCTATTCCTTCATTCCTGAAAGATTTACCAATCTCATAGACCTTAGTTCATCCTGAAACTATTAATCTCTTTAGATATAGTTCAGGGGCAATTCTTAAATATAGGTCTTCTTTTAAGGTGTTGTGGTGGGTCTTAAAGGGTCTGGCTGAAGCTCCTCCGGGAATCTTGTGTAGTATAGGAGTTTCAAACTCTAGATAGCCTAATTCCCCTAAATATCTTCTCAGTTCACTAATAATTTGGGATCTCAAGCTCAAATTATGAAATAACTCTTCATTAAGTAGAAGATTCCCAACTCTATTTCTAACAGCTAATTCTGGACTTTGAATTCCTGCTCACTTTTCTGGTAAAGGTTTTAATGCTTTAGAAATTATCTTTAATTGCTGAGCTCTAATACTTAAAGTTCCTTTATGAGTCCTAAATAAAGGGCCGGCAACACATACATAATCTCCTATATCTACATATTTTTCGAAATAGTTATGTATATATTTAAGAGTCTCTTCTTTTAAATCTATATAAGCCTGTAATTTACTATTATTCTCTTTAATTACAAAGAAGGGTCCCCTTACAGTAATAACTCTTCCTCCTAAGACTAACTGCTGTTCTAAATACCTATCTGGATAGCTTGTAACCTCCTTAACGGAGTGACTAGGAACTAAGTCCTTAGAGGAGTAGGCGTCTTCCCCTAACTCTTTAAGTCCTAGTAGTTTTTTTCTTCTAACTTCTTCTTGGTCATTTAGTTTTCTCTTAGTATTTTGTTCTTTTTCTTGGTCTAACAATTATCTAAGAGGCAATGCTAACCCTCTTCACAATCAAGAAGATTTTATTTTTTGGTACCCTAGGGGCTGGTATTTTTGGCCCCATTATAGGCACTTCTCCTTTAATTAGAGAATTTGCTTGGAGCTCAGATGTCTCTCCCTTGAAGGAAGGCTTGTACAACTTAGGTCTTGTAGATATATATGAAGGAGAGAGTATTCCTAAATTCTTTAAGAAAGCTCTACTCTTAAAGGAAGGGCAGGAAGGTCTAATTGAATCCATTGCTCAAGAATTAGCTAGAAAGTGATATTTCTCTCAACCTAGTCATTGAACCCATAAACAAAAAGAAGCTTGAAGAAAATTACAAGAAGAACAATTCAAAGAAGCTTGAGAGAAACTAAAGCCTATCAATGTTCAAAGAGACTTTTGAGACAACTACTGGGGCTCCAGAGAGAATATGAACTCCTTTTGACTTAGACACAATAGTTACAGATTAGTCAAAGAGTTTTTAACTAATTTCAGCAAATCTGATTTCACCCTAAATAGTGGCTTTACAAAGAAAGATGAAGGATACAAAAACTCAGGAGATTTACAAACTGTATTTGCCAAAAGTCATTCTATCTCAGAAACTGAATTAGAGAAAGCTGAGAATTGAGACAAGATTGGATTCTTCCCTTCAGCTTCAAAAGCTGAAAGTCAAAGTGAGGAATGAAAACAATTTGTGTGAGGAAAATATGAATTTATCAACTGATGTTACAAATATTGATTCAATAAGAATCTCCCAACATACTTCTGAAAAATAAGTTGACACTATAACAAGGATGCAACCTCTTCAGATCTAGCTAAAGAATATAGCAAAGAAACCTTAAAGGGAGATTTTCCTGAAAAAACTAATTATGGTTTTCCAATATTTTCCCCATCAACCACTAAGAAATTCCAAGACTTTATGAAAAAGATTGCAAATATCCAGAATGGAACAGTCGGAAACTCAAATGGCAATAGTCAGAGCTTACAACTAGACAAATACCATGTTGAAGGTTGACATGGAGATCAAGTACATTCATCTACTTTACTTGAAGTTTTTAACTCTTTTGAAACTGTTTCCCCAGAATATGCCTCTGTTACTTCTTATCTAATTAATAAGGTCTTAAGTGGCACAACTGGAACTCAACCCTCTACATCTGGCACTAGTTCCACTTCCGGCAAAATAAATGCACTAAAGCTAGAGAGCTGAAAGAATGGGAGTGGTGGAAATGGAGGCTCTGGAAGAACCACTAATGGTGATAAAAAACCTATATCCATCTTTTTTGATGACAATGGCACAACAAATTCAGGAACTGAAACCCAAAACAATCAACAAGTAATTGCCTTTGATTCAAAAATTCTTGTAAATGGAAATGGTAGTGGTTCTAAGAAACATATTTATGACTTAAGAGAAACAGATTCCAGTAATTGAATATTCTTTAGGGATGAACAAGGAGTTCATGCAATAACTCTAGATGGGTATCTTTATCTTCTGAATGGCAAACCCAATAATGGGGCCACAAAAGACTCAAAAGAAAAGTTACTCAATTGATTTAATTTCCGAAACCTTCAATTAAATGGCTCTAGAAGACATTTCTCTGTTAAGAAATATCTTCAAGTATCTGAAGATTGATTCGCAAAGTTCAAAGAATATTTCTCTAAATACTTTGATAGGTTATTGGTTGAATACTACCTAAAAGAAGGGGAAAAGAGTCTTTTATTCCTTCATCTAAAAGAAAAAGAGTATTTCAATAATTTCAAAGAATTATTAACTAACTTATTTACCTTAATAGAAGAAAGTGAATTAAATTTCAAACTCTTTACCTTAAGAAAAAAAATTATTGAACAATATAGTTCTCGGGAGTGAACTCTCACAGGTACTGATAAAAAAGAACCTCAATCAGAATCTAAACAAGGTCTAGTTTCTCCTTGACCCTATGAAATTAACTTGTCTGATAATGACAAAGAGAAAGGAAGATTCCCTCAACAAGAGAATGTTTTCAATAAATTCCTAAAGTCAGACAACAAATCAACTCAAACTGCTACAGTAGCTGTACAAGTTAACTCAACTGAACCTGCACAGACTCCAAAAGAATCTGAATATGACAAATTATTTTCTAAATATCACCAATCAGTTAATTCTTTATTAGAAAACAAAAAAATAAATCTAAATATCAGAAGTAATGGTTTTGACTTCCAAAGTAGTCAAAGATTATTTATTTTTGACTCAATCTTTGACTATCTACTAGACAAGTTATTTGGCAATAAAGACTTGCTCAATTATCAAGTAAAGGAAGAAAAGTTATTAACAAGCAACTTATTTGGAAGTAATGGGTTACTTAAAGAAAAAAAAGATCAAAAGGAAGACAATCTTCCTTGAAATGCTCCTATTAGTGCTGAAATGAAACTAGATCAATTACTATCACAAAACCTAATGGCAATAACTAAAGTGTCTGAAGAAACCAAACCATCTTCTACTCAAGATAATGGCAAGTGTTGATCTTGTGAATCTTCTATTCTTGGCGATGAAACAAAAAATAAAGAAAGTCGAAGATCTCTTTTGAATGCCCTCCTAAAAGTCTATTTCTTTAGAAGTTATCTCAAGAAAATTGGTGAGCGTTACTTCAACTTCTTAGGGGATTTCCCGAACACTAAAAAGTCAACTGATCAACAACAAAGTCAAATTCAAACTGAAGAAAGAGGGGCTACTCACAGATTCTCTTTCTTAACTAGTGACCTATTTAATCACTGAAGACAGTCTTATCTAAGAGATATCAAAGAGCGAGAAAATTTCTTAGATTTCTTAATTACCCTTAACTTCTTAACTAAAAATAACTTTGCTGAATTAAAAAAGGCACTAGAAACTGAATTAGCAGTAACTACTAAATATCACTATCTATTCTTTGACTCAGTTACAGGAACAACAAGCGGGGAGGAAGGAAAGAATAAAAGGATTCATCCCTTTCTATCGGGCAAAAAGGAAGGAGTAGACGGCAATGATTTTTTTGAAAATAGAAATAAAGCTTGAACCTTTCTAAGAGAAAGTTGAAAGACTCATGGCGAACTATCGCTAAAGACTGAAGGGACTACTTCCGGACAAGCCCAACAACTATCCTCTCCTGACAATAAAAAAGTAGCTATATTCAAGGAAATGTTTACTGAACATTCCGCTTTACCAAACAAAAAACATAACCTATTTAACTTCACTAATCTAAAGGGACTATTAGAAACTATTAAGCATATGGCTAGTCCTGCAGATTTTGAAAGATTAGTTTTCTTGTTATCAAAAATCCAAGACACTATTAAGGCTGAGTTCTACAGAGTTGACAAAGTCTACTTGACTAATCATCAAGAAAAAAAGATCTTTCTAGAAGAAAAGAAAAGACTATTAGCCTATCAACTACTAAACACCAATGAAGGAGCCTTTTACAGTTCCACAGTTTTTGACAATAACAAAGAAAACAAGATTTTCAAAAAGTCCTTGGATGATTTCATTACTGAACTAGATAAAAAAGAAAATGGAAAGCCTTCTTCTACTACTGGTGCCACAACTCCAGTTGCAACTTCAGCCCCAGCCCCTCAAACTAATGGAACAAACCATCATTTAGATAAGAAACATTTTGAAAGAGAGATGGGAGAAATGCCTGGAGGTTACTTTATTCAAGTCTCAGCGAAAGACTGAAACGATGATACAAGCATCTGTAATTTCTTTAACTTACTACCTATGGACTTACTTGCAGATTTCCTTGCAATTCAAACTGACAAGCCTTTAAATAAAGAGAATGCCAAAAACAATTTCTTTGAGAAAACTCTTAGATTAAAGCCGAGAGATATGAAATTTAAGAATCACATAGATAGTAAACACTTGGAATAGAAATGCTTCTCCTTAAGAAATTATTGATAGCCAATGTCTTAGGGGCTGGAATCATAACCCCTATTGTTAAGTACACAAGACATCAAACACCCATAGAAGAATTAGAGCTTGAAAACACCCTTAAAAAGTGAAAACAACTCTTTAGCAAGATCTCGGGAGACACAGACTTTGAGAAACTCTCCAGCTTATTCAGTAGAAACTTAACTTCTTTTTCTAAGTCAGCCATTGTTAATGCTGTTAAGCAATTGCTAATGAAATGGGTCATTGATATCTGAGAGAATCAAGAAGCTTTCTTTCCAATCTCTCAAAGACTCAATAAGTTCTTCTTTTACTATCACATTCACCATTGAAAGATGAAGAATGAAGTAGAAGAGCTTTCTTGAGAGTTAATCAAGAAATTCTTTATTGACTTCTTCTTTAAAGAAAAGGGTTGATTCCTTCTATCTAAATTCGGTGACTTTAGCTCTTTTGTGCTGAAAGAATGAGAAAGAAAAGAAAAACCAATGAAGATACATGAGTGAACTCTTAAGTACTCTAATGCAGGAGAGAATAAACAAGTCTCATCTGAAGAAGAAAGTCTTTACAGTAGAGAAACTATGGAAAAAGTCAAGAATAGAATCCCTTTCCTTTTCCCCGAGATCAAGGGAAGTGAAGGATATTCCAGTTTCATTTCCAAATTAACTCATAAGGGGGAAGTTGAATTAAGTAAGTTCAAGAAGAGATGAGTTACTCTTTCTGAATTAACCAAACTTACTGATGGATATAAACTAGGGGCCTTAATTCATCTTTATCAACAACAAGCTACTGATTCTGAGTTTTCATTAGAACTAGATTCTTCAACAAATGGTTCTGTCCCAACTCTTCAACTGAAGAAAAATGGTAATGGTCAAGATTCTTGAGATTCGGCAAGTAACCCTCTTTATCTGTTTCTAGATAAAAAACCAAATGGAGATTGTTTACTACTGCATAACTCACTATTTAATAAAGAAGTTACAAAGAAACTCAAAAAAAATAGCTCTTCTTGTCTTTACAGTGCTAGATGACTAAGTAGTGGGAATGGAGATGACAACAATGGAAAAAAGAATCAAAAGGTCTTAGCATCTCGAGAGCAAGAAGGAATTAGTTTCTACTATCTTTCTAGAGACTCTGGCCTTCAAGGTAAAGGAGGCAAGAAAACTATAGATGAACAAGATACTGAAGTTGTTGAAAAAGTAACTAAATATCTAACAGAAAATTTTGAAACCATATTCTTTCAATATTTACTGTCTAAAGGTGAGAGCGATACCTCAGAATTCAGTGGAGACTTTACTCCATTTGCCCTACAGCCAATTAATAAAAATTCATCGTTAAAGATAAAAGAATGGAGCTTTTCTGAATTTCTTAAAAAACACTTAGAGATTCTTTTAGCTTCATCAAGTTACCTAGAGTCTTTATATTGAGCTCAAACTCTAAAAACTCTTCAAACTATTTTGTTAAGTGTGTACAAGAATGTTCCCTCAACAATTGAACTTAAAAAATCAAATGGTGGCTCTGGCGATGGGGGGGGCGGTGAAGAGGATATAGTTGGCAGCACAAAAATTCAATTGCAAGATACTGCGGGCCTCTTTAGTCCTCTGGCCTACAAGCGACCTAACAGTCAAGAAGAACACAGAGAACTTGATTTCTTTGAACTTAGAAATCAACAAAATGGAGGCGATGATGAAAATGGCAAGAACAATAAAAATTGATTCTTTGATGAACTAACTGATTTCTTATTCGGGAAAGAAGAAAAGGGCAAGAAGCTATTTTCTCTAGAACAAAAAGCTAATGAGCTTAAAAAATTGTTGTTAAGAAAGGGTAGTGATAGTATATTTAAAAATTCTTCCTCTTCCCTGCAAGATTTCTTTTCTAAGAACTTATTCTTGAGAGCTCAATTAGAAGATCTTTCAGGAGCAGACAATTCTAAAAGTATTCCTTCAATCTTTGCATTAAAGGCTGAAAAAATAATATTCCCAAAGAATAAAAATGAAGGGCTAACAGACACTAGTTTCTCTGATTTACTAGATAGTTACATAAATTCTTTAAAGAAACAGGAAGAAGGGGGGGGAAAAACAACAGAAGATAAATCTACTTGAAGAGACTTAATTAATGAAAGTATTTTTCTAGAACCTTTCCTGAAAAGTGCCACTGAGAAAAAAATACTCTATGGAACTCTAGATATTGCAAGTACTCAATCGGAATCTAAAGATACAGAACAAAATGGAGAAGATTCTGATAATAAGAAAAGACTTACTACTAGAGCAAGAAATCATTGACTATTAAATAACTACTACTTCAGTGATTCCGCTTATGAAAGCTCTTCTGAAGAATACAAAGAATTCTTGTCTTATCTTCTTGCAGTTAAGTGAATGGTTGAAAACAATTATTCCAATCTACCTTACTTAGTAAATCGAATTTTTAAGAAGAACAAGAACAAAAATGCCTATCTACTGTGATACAAAGAAATAAATGAAAAGGAAAAAGATAAATTAGCTGAAAGTACAGGTACTTCTGCTCCATCTTTAACATCGGAAGATGCAAGTAACTCAACTGTATCACAAAAATCTGCCCCTGAACAACTTAAAGAATTCCTTCAAGAAAAGTTCTCTGAAGATATTTCAAATCCCTTACTTAAAGGAGAATTTATTACAGATTCCGATGAAGGGGAAGCGCAGGGATCTGGGGGCGGTGATGGAGATCAACAACCGAAAACAAAAGACTATTCTTTGAAAAACACAATGTACAATGTTGATGCCTATAAAGACAAAAATGGAAAACAACAAGTGAATACAAGTGAAATAACCAAATTAAGTGGTTTTGCGGGCCTAATTACAGAATCTTTCACAACTAGAGATATCCCTAAATCATTAAGGGACTATATATTTAAGAATTTCTTAAGTTCCAACTCTTCAAAAAACACTAATTATTCTGTAGAAAATTCATCTTCAACCCCTAAAGAGCCTAGCGAGACATCCTTTATTGAAGGGGCCTTCTTTCAAAATAACACAAAAAGAAATCTAAAGAGTAACGAAGAACTCCTAAGCCTATTGAAAAACATCACCAAAAAAGAAATACTACTTCAGTTCCTAGATAGTAAATCTATTAATTCCCTAAAAATTGCTCTCGACAACCAAGGAGAAGAAGAAATCAATAACCTAACCCTAAAACAACTAAAAGATGAGCTAACTAAATCTTTGAGTCAATCTAACACTTTAGCCTCAGATACAACTGAAAATTCTCAAGATTCAAGACTAATAAAAGAGCTTTACAGACTCTTTAATAGATTCTCAGGTTATCTATATGTTTCAGATGAAAAAGAAAAGTCTCCCCATGTATTCACTGAAACTAAAGAAAACTCTTCTGAAAAGAAATACTATATTGGATTCCTATATCAAGTCAATCAATTTGACTTTGATAAAGAAGGAATTGAGGCATTAAAGAAATCTCTTTCTGAGAAAGCCCTACATACCCTGATTTCTTTACTAGCTTCTAATAAGGAGATTAGAGAATGAATATATGAGGGAGTATTAACTAGACAGTTGTTTCTGAGTTAAGAGGGGAAACATAGTCATAGAGCATAGATTTAGCTAATCTCTCAGCCTCTTCTTTTCCGCTAAACAACTCTACTACTAAAAAAGCTAACTGTAGAGAACAAGCCGCTGCTTGTGCTGTAATAAACTTCTTCTTTAGGTCCACATAAACTGGGGTGTCTACTCATAACTTGTCATAGTCTCCAATAAATCTTGGATCTTTATAACAAGTGAACTTAACATCAGGCTCTCAATCTTTTTCTATTACAGACATCACATAAGATGGGGCTGCACATATTGCCACTAATCATTTATTGTCATCCTTATAAAACTTTCTAACAGCAGTATTTAACTTAGAGGCACCAAATTCCTTAGCGGTTGAAGGGGGAGAGAAATAAGTTGTGTGTCCAGGACCTCCTGGAAAGAATAACAAGTCATAGTGTTCTAAGTTAGTGTGTTTTAACTTGCAATTGGTGGTAAATTTGATGTCTGTGTAATTTAAAGAGGCAATATTCTTAACTTCACAGGAGATCGTTTCCACCATAAACTTTGCCCTTCTTCAGATATCAAAGGGAATAATGAACTCCATATCTTCAATATTGTTGGCAACAATAATCCCAATTCTTACGATTCTGCTCGGCTTCATTCAATCTATTGACTAACAACTATATATTGGTGGAAGTAATGGGTTATGCTCCCATCTCCGTTAGAGACTCCTATTTACCTTACTCCTTTAGTGCGACTAAGTTGTCCCTCTGCCTAAAAGTTAATTAAAAAACTAAACCGCTAAAACGTTTAGCTGTGTTCCTCTTCCGACTAAGTTAATTAAGTTTTTTGGATTTTTTTTGCAGTTCAGGGCACTGCTAGGCCCGTCGCGGAGTAAGTTGAGCCTCTTCGTCTATCGTATAAATACTCCCATAATAAATTTAAAGAAATTAAGACTGTCTTATATTCTTACCAAAACAATGAATAAGACTGTGAAATTATGCAAAAAGTGTGCAAATATACTAATTCAGATATTCCTAAATTTCTTGTAACTTCATCCAAAGACTAAACCTCCCATAAAGTATGGAATGATGTGAAATATAGTCTCCTTAGTAACTTCTAGGTGGGCCATTCCAAAGATTAAAGCGGAGGAGAACAATACAGAAGTGTGAAAGTTTGTAATTTTCAACATAGATCTTCTGTAGATTAATTCCTCAAATACAGGAGCAAAAATTAACACAGAAATAATTGTTAAGAATGCTGTGGCTCCCCTTAAGCTCTCTTGAATTTGTTTCTCATTTTCACTCTGTTGTGGACCATCTTTGGGAATAATCAACTTGATAATTTGGGATAAAGCAATGGTTGCAAGCATCTCTGCCAAGAAAACAAAACCTACTTTCTTTCCATAGAACTTAAATCTCTCTCAAGAAAACTCATTGGACTCATTTCAAAATATGAGCCTAAAGTGAGCTCCTAATGTAGACAATGACTTCTTGATGTAGAGATAGATAGAGCCAAAGAACACAATCTGTGAAGCCAATCCTATTAATTGAGAAAAATCTTCATATTCTTTCTTAAGGCTGGAAGAACAAATTCTCAACACAGGAATAAATATTGAGCTAAAAAATCACAATTTATGTTCAGGTAGAAATGCAGGTTCTTGGGGCTTATCACTTTCTATTATTTGGGTCTTAAAAAACTTAGAGTAGGCGAGAAATAAAGCTCCGGTAAAAAATCTCCAACCTAAATTAAGGTAATTGAAATAACTGGCTTGAAATCATTTCTCGGAAGCTTGTTTAGTAGTCTTAGAAGTCTGAAGTGTACTAAAAAAATTAGGAATTAAAGAGTCAAAGAAATAGGAACTAGCTGAGCTAACAGTGGCTGATTGAGTTGATGTACTACCTGAGTTAGACCCCCTTGAAGATAAAAAAGAAACAGTGGAACATATTAAAAGAAAGAACTCAATAGCAAATGGGAGTAAAAAGAATACTTGTAACTCCCATAAACTGAATCTTGATTTACTTAAGGGGGGGGCGCTTTTCTCTTTATCTAATATGGGAAAGAATTAATTAAATTTACTTATATTGGGTAAAAAAGGTTATATCTACGTAAACTTCCTTGTGAAAGCACACAGATACCTACTATTAATAATTATTTAATTAAAAATCAAAAATACTAAATCTTCGAGACTTTCTCCCTTTTCCTAAAAACCCAAAACGTGATCTAGATCTTAGTCTAGGATTAGAAGCCCTCTACCCGAGGGTCTTTCTAATGTGACTATCTCTTTTTCTTGGATACTGTATTTTCTGTGCTAACTGACTAATTTTCTCTAAGTTAAAGGGTTCAAATGGAGAGTCAGGATCTAGTGGTAATGGTGAGGGATGAGGTAAAACACACTCAACAATTTCTACAGGGGTAGCTGAAGAAGCAGTTAACTACTCAGTAACTCTGGCTAGAGGGATATTCACTATCCCAGCCTCTATGATACTAGTCAAGTTAGGTTATAAAAGGGCTTGTATCTTAGCTTTTGGACTTGCAACGGTAGCTTTACCACTTATATTTAGTCCTCACTGAACAGTTTTGATTCTAGGAAGACTAATTATGGCCGCTGGAGGTACTCTAACAATTATCTACATTTCCCCTTTATTAGCTAAATTAGCTCCTCCAGAAAAGAAAAAGAAATTAGCCACTCTTAATGGATTTACCTATGCAATTTCAGGTTTAGTTGTCAATGTGTTATTCATGATTCAGGACATTTCTAAATTTCTAATCTCCAACTGAAAATGAGTTGCTGCTATTGTAGCTATATTCTCTTTCCTTCCTTTAATACTTTTCTATATATTTGGAGAAAACTTTGAAATTGTTTCTATCTCAGAAAAGTTAAGAGTTAATGTTCCTGACAGTTACTCAACTTTATTAAGAGACAGAGAGGCTTGAACTTGAATTCTGGCTTACACTGGGATGCTAGTAGTATCTATTCTCTGTTCCAGTTTTGCTCCAAAAATAATGGTAGAGCTTGTTGATAAATTGAAAAGCTCTATGAGTGGAGTGGAATGGACCTCTCTATATACAGTTATCTTCTTCTTAGGAACTTGTTCTGGACTTTACTTCTTGGGTAGATTCAACTCCAAAGAGGTTCAAAGAACTAGCATAGTCAAATTCTCTATTTCTTCAGTGGTAGTGTTGTGGGCTTTTATGGCTTTAGTTGCTCTAATGGCTCATTTAATTCAGAACAATGCCTTTGCAATAGTAGCTAATGTCTTTATATTTATTGCTGCTTTTTTCTTCGCTTGTTTTGGTCTGGGTATTCAATCAGTATTTCTATATATTCCTCTTGAGTACAAAGACTATAGCCCTCAAAAAACCTCTATCTTCTTTAGCTGTCTTTGAGGAGTTGGGTATATTATTCTGACTGGATTCTATGTACTTTCTTCAGTAATCAAAACTTATATTGGAAAAGGGGCCGCTCTAGCATTCATCTCTTGCCTATTAATTGCTTACTATGTGATGGTTACAAAACTAAGAGAATCTAGACCAGAATATCCTAGCTTAAGAGAGTGGATTCAGAGGAATTGAGCCCCTCAAACAAATAACAGTGGCACTATAGAGTCTTAACTCAACTGATTTTTCAAATATCTTTTAACCCTTTTGTGTAACAGTCTATATTTCTTTTGTTCTCTAATAGCTGTTGAGGAATGAGGAAACAACTGATTTTGGAGGAAGATAACTTTCTTCAATACTTCTTTATCTAGGTGTTTCAAGGAATCTAATTCAGTTGAACTACCTTTTCTCTTGAAAATGACTGGAGTGGTTACTTGAAAAATCTCTTCTATCCCATCTCAACTATTTAAAGTTGAACAATGATCTGCGCCAATCAAAAAATAAAGTTCATCATCAGGAAATCTTTTCCTAAAGTGTCTAACTGTGACAATAGACTCTACAGGTTCTTTTAAGTTCAGCTCGAAAGTAGAAATAACACTTAGATATTTGGTCTTAGAAAGAGAGAGCATGTAAGCTCTTTCTTCTCCTTCTAAGTAGTCTTGTTCCAGCTTATCTACTGATTTAAAGCTAGGAATAAAAATTAAAAGGTCTAACTTTAATTGTTTAATTGCAAATTGTGCTAGTAAAGTGTGGGCCATATGTGGGGGATTAAAAGAGCCTCCAAATAGTCCAATCTTTCAATTCTTAGAGGGATACATCTAAAGCTCTGTGTCTTCTGAAACTGGTAAAGCTATTACCTCTTCTGGTTCCGAGAAACTAAGATTCAATGTTTTCCATTCCCCTCAAAGAGTAGTGTTTTTATCTTTAACGTGCTTAAGAGCCTTTTCAGATTTAAGAAGTTTGTTTTTGGCTTGCTTGAATTTTCTTTCTAGATCCTCAAAGAACTTCTCTACAACTTTAAGTATTGTGAAAGAAGCTCCTTCCGCCTCTGCAGTCATATTATGGCAATCTCTAATAAAGTCAGCAATCTTTTGATCTAATTTCTCAATAGGCTCTTCCTCACTAACTATATTGACTTGTCTAGAGGTTGGAGCTAATCAAAACATTAAATAAAACATCCTAATTCACTTGAAAGAGGCTTCTGGAGTCATAATTGCAATAATAGGCTCTCCTTCAGATCTTCCGGATCCCAATCCAAATCTTCCATAGTCCCTATCTGAAACCACCCAAATTGTCTCGCTCTTTATATACTCTTCTAACTCAAATTCTCTATTAGTCACTAAAAAAATGAAGTGATATGGTTCCGAACTATATTTGGCTACTTCTAAAGCTTTTCTTAGATCTGATTTAGTATTACTGAATTGTTGTTCTAGACTAATATCTCCAAAAGAATATTTCAGCTCTACCATAATTCTGAAGCTATTAGTAGAACTTTGTTTGTTTCTACTATTTCTAAAGACTAATTTGAAATCTCCTTTATCCCCCTTGGAGCTTGTAGGTTGCTCTTCTAGTTCAATGTAGTCTAGCTCTTCAGAATTAAATAATTGATTTATTCTCTCTCCTCAATTACCCTCATAGATTTTTCCGGCCTTGATCCTATTTTTTTCTAGGTCTAATTTAAGATTTAACTCTTCAATTTTCTGAAAATTCTCTCTGTAAAAATCTTGATATTTAACCAGATTATCTAGTTCTGTATCTAAACCTCTACTGAGAAAGTTTTCATAGAACCTTGCATAGTTTATGGATACTTCTTGTAGTTTTTTAGCCCCCTCAGACTCTATTAGTAGTTGGTTATTGGTTTTTTCAAGTTCTTCAATCTTTCTCTTAGAGCTCTCTGAATCGACTAATTGGTTGGTTTTTTCTTCTTCTAATTGTTGTATTCTCTGGTTTTTTTCAGCAAGTTTGATAGATAAATCTTTATTGAGAAATTCCAGTTGTTGAAGTTTTTGGAAGCAACTCTCGGCCCTTATTAATAATTCTTTGTTAGTTGTTTCAAAAGACTGAAGTCTTTGGCTATCACCTTCAACCTTTATTGATAGTTCTTTGTTATAAGATACAAGCTCCTCTTGTTTCTGTTTGTATTCTTTTAGCTCAGTAAATCTTTTTTGTTGGTCTTCCTCTAGTTGTTGAATTCTTTGGTTTTTTTCAGCAAGTTGAATAGATAGTTCTTTATTAAGGAGTTCTAGTTGTTGGGTTTTTTGAAAATAACTCTCAGCCCTTATTAATAATTCTTTATTGGTAATCTCAAGAGATTGGAGTCTCTGATTATCTCTTTCAGTTCTTATTAATAAATCTTTATTAAAGGTTTCTAATTCCTCTAACTTCTGCTTATAGTCTTCTAGCTCGGTAAGTCTTCTTTGATTCTCTTCCTCAAGTTGTTGAAGTTTTTGGGTACTAAGCTCCAGCTTATTAAGGGTTTCAGACTCTCTTTTTTTGAACTCATCAATAGTAGCTAAGAGACTTTCTATCTTTTGGTTTAGCTCTGACTCTTTACTTTCTTTAACCTTCTTTTCTTCTCTACCCTTTAGGAATAAGTGAGTGCTTAATGCAACAGTGAGAAAACAAACTAAACCTAAAGAGACATAACCAACCATATCACCAGTATAAAACCAGAACATAGTACTATAGGGTCGTAAAATCCCCTTATAGTATTTATTTGTTTTAATTTAAGTTTGAGTGTAAAATTGGTCTAAATTCTCGAAAGATAAGGAATTTTTTATGGATAAACAATTGGTTTCTCTGGAAAAAATGATTGAATTTGATCTGCACTTAGGGGCTAATACTAGACTCTGGAATCCTAAGATGTCTCCTTACTTACTGAAGGAGGGATACAAGAGAAGACATGTCATAAATCTAGAAAAGACAGCTAGACACTTAAAAGACGTATACTCCTATCTCTTTGATCTCTCCAGATCTGGACTAGAAATAATGTTTGTTTCTTCAAAGAACAAAGTTATCTCTGAAATAGTTAAAGAATCTGCCAAAAGAGTTAATGCGTTCTATATCACTCAAAGATGATTAGGTGGTTTACTTACTAATTTCAAACAAGTAAACAAAACTCTAAAGATACTTACTCAACTAGATGAAATGCTAGAACAAGACAATATAAACCAACAGTTAACTAAGAAAGAAATACTTCAACTAAGAAAGAAGAAGGCGAAGATAGAAAAGAACTATGACGGCATCAAGGGCTTAACCAAACTACCTAATGTATTAATAGTCTTCAATCCCATTAATGACCTAATTCCTATTCTTGAAGCTCAAAAGATGAATATTCCAGTAGTTGGAATAGTCAATAGTAACAACAATCCAGATCTAATTAACTTTTCTATTCCTGCCAATAACTACTCTCCTAAATCTGTATATCTATTAGCTAATCTATTGTGCGATGCTATCGCAGAGGCTGTAGGACAAGATACCTTGATTGCTTACAAGGAAGATAGTCTAATTAACTTACCTGAACATCTAGAAATACTAAGTACAAATACTTATACTCCAAAACAATCTACTTAGTGTCTCTGTGGAAGAGCCTAAGAAACTCTCTAGACACAGAAAGCGTATTTCTATCTGTGAAGCTATCTACTCTAATCTAGTATTAAGAGAGCTAAAAAGCCCTTTAAACTCAAATAATACTAAATTTCTAGAAAGTGGCTTTGAAAAAAAAATATATGAGAAATACATTGAACAGAGGGATCTCTATCTCTCAGAGATTAACCAATTACTAAAAAGTGGTTGAGATGTTGAAAGACTTAATCTCAGTATTCTTGCCATCCTTTTAGCAATACTTACTGAATATGAAGTATTTAAGACAGCCCCAGCAGTCTTAATACATCAAGCAGTAGAGTTAGCTAAGAAATACGGTGAAGATGAATATAAACTGGTTCACGCCTTAATAGATAACTACCTTAAAAAATTCAAGAGTCAACAGAACCAACCACAAGCCCAAAGCCCCAACAATTAGTACTTAGATGAAGACATAAGTACTGATACTATCTAATCTTTAGTATTTTTGGTCCTGCTATCACTCTTGCAATTGTTATTGCTTTAAAAACTAAATCCAAGTTTACTGAAAATGGAACAGAATCTTGAGCAACACTGAGTATTAGTGGTCCTGTCTTTCTAACTTCTTTCTTTACCTATGTATATAAGTCTTTTAAAGAGAATGCATCCTGTAGAGACTGTATTAAACCAACTAGAATGAAATATTTTCAATCTGGATTACTATGTGCTTTCATACTATTTAGCCTTTATTTAATACTTTGAGTGATTGGATATAGAGTACAAAAACCAGGTCTTTTCTATGCCGCTCTCCCAACAGTAATGATCTTTGGACTAGCAACCATTATCTATCTCTCCCTATATGAATTCTGCATCTCTTTTGATGTCTTTTACAGTAAAAATAAAGAACAGTTAGTACATAATTTCTTAGAAAGAGTTTCAGGCAAAAAACTAAAAATAGTTAATGATTAATTAAATGGCTAAAGCGAAACAATCAATTAACCATAAACACTTCTTAGATGCTATCTCTAAGCTATCTGAACAGTATTCTCTAAGTACTTCTAAGATTGCTTCATTTCTAGAAGAATCTTTTAAGTCTGTATTTGAAAAAGAAAATGCAGAAACAAAACTAAAAACAGAGATTGACCTAGAAAAGTGTTCCATTAATCTCTGAAAAGAACTAAAAGTAGTTAGTGATGATTACTTCTATGGAGAAGGTATGGAAGATGCTGGTTGTTTTATTCCCTCTTCAGCTTTAACTACTAAAGAGAAAAAACAATTTAAAGAAGGAGACACCTATCTAGAAGAGATTCACTTAAACCAATTAGATACCAGAATAGTCAAAAACATACTATTCCAGTTTCAAAAGTTAACTCTAGAAACTGCCAACAAAAAGATATATGACAAGTGAATTGAGAGAAAGGGAGAAGTCTTTGAGGGTATGGTGGAAAAAGTCTTTGAAACCAAAGAAAAATTACCTAGAGAAGCTATTGTTTCCCTAATTGATCCAGAAAACGAACAGGACAACACTAGAGGAGTAGTATACAGAATTGACTTTGTTCAAACTCTTTCAAATGCTGGTTACAGAATTTATGAAAGTCTAGTGCCAGGGAAAATCTATCAATTCCAAATTAAAGATGTTTTAGAGGAATCGGCGGGGTATCCTATCATATTGTCCAGAACTAGTCCTGAAATAGTTAAATACCTAATGAAAAAACATATTTCTGAAATTCATGATGGCTTAGTTGAGATCAAAGCTATTTCTCGTGTCTCTGGAATTAAGAGTAAGCTATTAGTTAGTACCAAAAACAACAACATAGACCCTGTTGGTTGCTGTATTGGCCCTAAAGGTAATAGACTCAAGATTGTTTCTGCTCAACTCCTTAATGAAAGAATTGATGTTATTCTCTGAAACTCAGATCCAATAAGAAATATTGTTAATGGATTTGCTGGGGCACAAATACTTGGTTACAAGATACTGGAAAGTGAAGTGGAAGGGGAAAACTCCATACTACTAATTGCTACTCTAGAAAATCTACTACTAGCTATTGGTAGAAGAGGTATTAATGTAAAGCTGGTCTCCATGCTTACTGGTTGAAAGATCTTTATCAAAACTATTCAGGAGGCCAAAGAAGAAAGAATTGAATATACAACTATAGATGAAAACTGAGATGCTAAAACTTCAGATGTTTCAGGAAGACTTTACAAATTCCACAAGTTCAAGTTTGAAGAAGAAACCAACTCTCAAAATAGTTAACTTAATTTCTTACTTAGTCTATAGATAATTAATGGATAGTTTTCAATACAACAACAAAGCAGTTTCAGTTAAGTTCTTTTCAAATCAAACCAAGATCCCGGCAGTAGAGATCATCAAATACTTTTTTCTCAGGGGAGTTGAGATGAAAATCAACTCTTGATTAGACGAAAAATACTGCAGAGAGCTCTGTGAAGAATTTGGATTTAAGTTTTTAAAGGCTGAGCAGTCTCAAAGGAAGAATCTTTATTCCGAAGAGTTTCTATCAAAAGATAGTGGAAATCAAGAATGGGTCAAGAAATATCCTGTGATTGCTGTGATGGGCCATGTAAACCACGGAAAAACCACCTTACTGGACAAGATAAGAAAAACAAATGTTGCTGAACACGAGTATTCCAATATCACTCAACATATCTCTTCTTATCAAGTAAAGTTTCAAGACAATTTCATTACCTTCCTAGACACTCCAGGCCATGAGATCTTTCAGAAACTCAGAGAGCTAGGTGGTGTTATTGCAGACATTATTGTTTTGGTGATCTCTGTAGAGGATGGAATTCAATCCCAAACAAAAGAGGTAATCCAATACTTTAAGCAAAACAACTTAAAACTAATTATCTTTGTTAACAAGATTGACAGGGGAGAGTCTGGTTTAGGGGCTCTGAAGGAGGGATTAACTCAAGAAGGAATTGAACTAGAAGAATATGGAGGAGATGTAATTCTAGTTAAAGGATCTGCCAGATCAGGATTAGGTATTCCTGAATTGCTAGAAACAATTACAGTAATCTCAGAGGTTGAAAATTACTGCACAACTTTAGAGCCCCCGGCTATAGGAATAATCTTGGAATCTCGGGTTGAGAAGGGGCTTGGTCCCGTTGCAGAGATTATCACTATTAGAGGAACTCTCAATTCTGGAGACTACATCGCGGGAGAAAAGATCTTCTGCAAGCTCAAAACTATTCAAGGTGAAAAGAAAGAAAAGCTATCTAAATTAATTCCTGCGACTCCAGCGACTATTGCAGGATTTGATCAACTACCGATTCCTGGAACTAGGTTCTTTTCTTTTTCTGATAAAAATGAGGCTCAAAAACACTACCAAACTCAAACACAAAAGTTACAAGAGGGATTTGATTTCAAAGATGATTTAGCTATTGCAGAAACAGATAACCCAACTCACTTCTCTTTTATTATTAAGAGCAAAGTTCTAGGTTCCTCTGAGGCCATTAGGTCTTTTCTTTCTAAATTCAAATACTCCATACTATCTATTGGTTCTGGGGAGTTAACTGAAGCTGATCTAAAAGAAGCTTCAGTAAAAAAATCCATCATTATCAACTTTGAACAAAAAGTACCAAAAAAGCTGGAACCACAAATAGAATTTCTAAATATTCCTATTTGATCTATTAGGTCAGTCTATGAACTAGAAGAAAGAATACTAGACCATATAGAGAAAAACAGAATTATTGAAAAGATTGAAAAGGTTGTTGGAAGATGCAAAGTCATCAGACTCTGAACTCACTCCAAAATTGGTACCATTGCAGGTTGTTCAGTGATTTTTGGTACTGTCAAAATAGAAAATAAAATCAAGCTCATTAGGGAGGGGAACCTCCTAACTAAGACTTCCATTAAATCCTTTAAGACAGAGAATTTTGAGATTAAAGTTGCTGAAGAAGGAAAAGAGTGTGGTATTGTTCTAAATAACTGAAACAATATAGAGATTGATGACATCATAGAAAGTTATGAAGTTATAGAAAGAAAGGTCTAATGAGATGTCCATACTAAATGAAAGGCTCTCTAAAGAAATATATGTTGTTTTAAAAAAAATTTGACTTACTGAATTAGACGATAAGCTCTTTTCTTTTATTGGAATTAACCACATAAGACTTAGTAAAAACCTAACTAATATAACTGTTTTTGTTGAATTAGAGTTACTCAAGCAAAAGTATCAAAAATCAGAGATATTTTCTAAATTAGAAAAGCTCACTCCTTTCTTTAAAAGAGAATTAGTTAATAAGTTAAATCTTCCGCCTCACTTAAAACTCAGTTTCAGAGAAGACCTATTCATTCAAAAAGCTAAAAGAGTTGAGGAGTTAATTAATGACTCTTTGAGTGCTAAATAGCTAACTTGGCAGAGGAAAAGAGAACTCTAGAACAAATAGAAGACAATGAGCTGGCTAGGTTATTTCTCTACAAAAATCAAGAGGCTCAAAGTAGTAATCAAGTCTCAATCTCAGATATCTTTGTAAGCTCTCGGGAGGAATTCTTTCAAAATAATCCGGCGCCAAACCCAGAATTACATGCAAGGCTTGAGAAAGAAAGCTCTGAAGCCACTATTACTGCTAGTATTGAGAAGGTAATAAGAAGCTATCACAATAGACAAAAGTTTCTCCAAAAACTATCAGAGATCTTTAGCCTAAGAGTTAGAAAAAAAGGAGAGCTGATGAAAATGAATATTCCTTTTCTTGGGGCTGATTACAGATATTTCTATACCTATCTAGAAAACCAAAAAAAGTCAATTAAGAATGCTTGAATGGAGTTCAATAGCTTTATTGAAATACTTTTTAAGGCCCCAGGAAACTTTGCTAAGTTAAAGAAGTTTGAGCTAAAAACTGCTGGAATTTTACTCGGGCTTCTGTTTTTTCTCTTAATAGCTAGAGCATTTCTAAACAATTGAGACAATGTAAAGAATGTCAGCCAACACTCTAAGTTCTTTGCTGATTGACTTAGCTCTATTGTTATTATCTGCTCAGTTGCCTGTATAGCAGTAGTATTTCCCTATATAGTACTAGGAATTTTCTACTTCATAAACATTAACTATCTCTATCAGACTAAATATTTTCATTATTTCTTATTGGCTTGTACATTCTTAGCTACAGTATTGTTTTCTGTTGCTTTCTGCAACTTCATAATCTATCAAGCTACTCAGCTATTTGGTGGTTGAGGAATAGTAAACATCCAAATAGTAGATGAAAGGAAATAGCTAATGAACTATATAAGACTGGCGCTAAAGGCTGGCAGGGGAGGAGATGGAATTATCTCCTGAGCTAAGACTAAATACAATTCTAGATTGGGTCCGGCGGGAGGAAGTGGTGGAGATGGAGGTAGTATTTACCTAGTTGTGGATTCCAAATACTCTGATTTCTCGCACTTAAAGAATGTAGAGAAAAAGGCTCCAAATGGAACTAATGGTCAGAAAGATAAAAAATCAGGAAGTTCTGGCACAGACATCTACCTTAAGGTACCTGAAAACGCAGAACTTTATGACCTAAATAAAAAAATAAGAATATCAACTTTAAAGGCAGAAGAGAAGTTACTTATTTGCAAAGGAGGAAGAGGTGGAAGGGGTAATTCTTCTTTCAAAAATGCTCAGTTCCAAGCCCCTTGACTCTATGAGTTGGGAGAAAGAGGGGAAAGTCTAGATCTCTTGTTAATAAAAGAAGGAATTAATTATGTTGGGATTATCTCTCTTTCTGAAGAAAATCTCTCTGATAACTTAATTGAAGAGTTTCAAGAAATATCTTCCGTGGGAGATCAAGTTCATTTCTTTTCTTTTCCTCTGTCAATTTTCGAAAAAAAGTCTATTAAGCCTTTTCATCTAAAAGATTTGGAACTTTGCAAAGCAATTATCTTAGTGTCTGAGCCGAAAAACGAGAATTACAACAAAAAACAAGAGTGGTTGACTCCAATGCTCAAAGATTTAGGTTTTTATTCTTTTATCTCTGTTGTCCTTGGTACAAAAGATTTACAAGAAATCTATAAAGAATTAATTAAAGATCTAAAGAAAACAACTCAATTGCCTTGCTTTAAACCTAAAGGTTCAACACCAGACGATGACTACATTGAATACTCTGATGATCTTTTACCTGATAAAGAAGACTATCAGATAATTAAAGTTCCTGAGGGTTGAGAGGTTAATTCCAAGAGACTAAGTTACTGAAGCTCTAGAATTCCCCAAACAACCTTACACAATATAGAGAGGTTAAAGGCAAAGTTAAAAGTAGAAGAAATTATTAAACAAATTAAGAAATCTGGAGGACTTAAAGGAGAAACCTTAAAAATATGTAATTACACCACTAGCATTTACTAAATGGAAAATGAAACTTTAAATTTAAGATAGTTTGGCCTCTCCTCTAGTGGCGAGTGTGTTTGGCTTTTTAGGGGCTGTTGCCCTATCTCCTCTCTACTTATCCTCTATAGGATTTAGTGCCCCCCCCGGCTAAATGAACAAAAAGAAAAATTAAAGCTAGTTAAGGTTAAGTTAGACTCCTCGATTCACTTAGACAATTCAATTGAAAGAAATCCGCAAGTCTTAAGCAATTCTGCTTCACAACCTAGTAATTACTTAAGGGCAGAAAGGGTTCGAAGAGAAATTCAACAGGCCCCTCAACAAATAAAAGGAAAAATAGAACTCAAGTCTATTTCTCCTCAAGAATATCTCTCAAATTTCTATGAAAAAGCAACAATTAACGACAAAGATAATCCATTAACCATTGTTGTGAAATATGAAAACTACTATTTCAAAATAGTTCAGTGAGATCCAGATTGCATGTGTTTCAAACAATTACCTAAAGATCTGGGCCTATGAAACAATGATTCAGGTTCCTTTATTGTCTTGAGAAAAAACTATACTGCTTTGAGCAATAAACGAACAAGAGAAAATGCTCAATGTAAAGCTTGAACTACTTTTTGATGACAAGAATGAGATATCTACGATAAATTCATTAACTGAATAAAGTTACCAAAAAAGCAAATAGGAAAAAATAAAGAAGTTCAATCTAATTGCTATACCAATCCAGTAGTACTGTTAGACTCTGAATTTGAGTTAGTTTACTTTCCTAACCAAGCTAATTTAAGTCCTGAAACAAAATTGGCTAACTCTAAAGAAGTTTACTGATCACCAACTTTATCTAAATTTGTGGATAAATCCTATCTAAAAAACACTGCTGGTCTAATAAAGATAAATAATTATTCAGATTACTTAAAAATATTGGGTCTACAAATGGTTAGAGAATCAGATCTCAATTAACTTTCAAGAAATAATGTACCAATAAATTAAGTCTCAAAATTAATTAATAAAAATCGGAGTTAAAGAATGAAAATTTACAAGATTTAAAAGAACCTAAAAGAGAACAACAAAACAATCTTAAAAGCAATTAATTTAATCTAAATAAAGATATGAAAATTATTTTTCTCACTGGAGGGGTGTATTCCTCCTTGGGAAAAGGAGTTATTCTCTCTTCTATTGGAAAAGTCTTGCAATTTGAAGGATATGAGTGCAATGTTCTCAAATTTGACCCATATCTGAATTACAACTCTAAGTTTCTCTCTCCATTACAACATGGAGAAGTCTTTGTAACTAAAGATGGGGAAGAGACTGACTTGGATCTAGGGCACTACGAAAGATTTTTAGGAATAGAGCTTGACTCTAATTCTTGTTACACGACAGGAAAGATATTTCACAAATTACTCGAGAAAGAAAGGAAAGGAGCATATGATGGTAAAACTGTTCAAATAGTTCCACATTTAGTCAATGAAATACTCTTGACTTTAGAACATTTCAGACAATCTGGAACCCAAATTCTTTTAATTGAGTTAGGAGGGACTGTCTTTGATCTTGAACAAAAACCCTTTATATTAGCCGCTTCGCAACTAAAACAGAAAAAAGATGATGATTTAGTCTTTATTCATTTAGCTCCTTTATTACACCTAAGTCACAATAATGAAAAGAAAACAAAACCTATTCAACATTCTCTAGCCTTACTGGCTCAACTAAGTATCGTTCCTGAAATCCTTATCTTGAAAGGGGGGGAAGAAATCAGTGAGGCAGAACTATCCAAAATAAGCTTTAATTTCCCTGCTATTCCCAAAGAACATATACTATCTGCACCATACAAACTAGATATCTATGAAATCCCTTTGCAACTTTATATCTCTGAGAAATTATTTGAAAAGATCTCTCCTATCTTGAAGTTAGATACCATCCCTAGAGATATTGAGAGTGGAAAAAAATATCTCAAAGAATGAACAGACTTTAATGAACAAATCAAAGCTATTAAGAAACATCAAGTAAAAATAGCGATTGTAGGTAAATACTCTAACTCTCCTGAGTCTTATTACTCCATCATTCAGTCCCTTAAATTTGCAGGATACAAACTATCTGCAGATGTTTCTATCAAGATAATTCAATCTACCGATCTAACTTCAGAAAAACAACTAGAAGGCTTTCATGCCATCTGCGTTCCTCCTGGGTTTGGTAGCAAATCTCTTAAAGGCATACTCTTAGCTATTAAATATGCAAGAGAGAAGAAGATACCTTTCCTTGGTATCTGCTTTGGAATGCAATTGGCTGTAATTGAGTACTTTAGAAATGTGCTGGATTTAATTGGGGCTGACAGTGTTGAGTTGAATCCCAACACAACTTGTCCTGTATTTACTGCCTGGAATGAAAAACAAGAAATGAGACTAGGAAATAGAAAGGTTAGATTTGAAGTAGGAAGTAAGATTGCTCAGGTTTATGGAATTCTTGAGAAAGAAGCTAGACATAGAAATAAGTTTGTGCTTAACTGATCTTTAGCTAGAGAGAAGTTGACTGAAGACAAAGAGTTAGTCTTCTCTGCCTTTGAAGGAGAGATTGTTGAAGCTATTGAATTAAAGAGCCATCCTTTCTTTGTTGGAGTTCAGTATCATCCAGAATTCAACTCTAAGCCTAATGATCCTGAAAAGTTATTTCTTGCTTTAGTGGCTAAAGCAATTGACAAGATTATTGTTTGTTAGTTTTGGCTACGCCCTGCAACAATCTGTTTGATGGGGGTTACAAAAGATCTTTAATAAATAATCTAGTTACTTTGTCCCAAGACTAACAAAAAACTTAAGGATTGTTAAGATGTATATACTCCAAAACAAGTCATAGATTCTAATTAGTTAATGATTAGAAAATTGATTTCTTGTCTCTTTAATAGGTTTCTTTAATGGGATTAAAGTTACTGTGGCCTTTAGCTGGCTTTACTGGAGTAGTGGGTAGTATTGCGGGGGTTTCAGGATTTTCTATTTTTAGCTTACGTTCTCAAAAATCTGCAAATACAAAGCCAACTCATAAATGAAGTAATATAGCTCTCCCAAGCAAAATAAGTGCCAAACTAAATTGTGGGGGAGAAGTATGGAATCCGAGACCAACAAATCAAGGAGGTGGTTATTTCGAACAAGTTAAAGCGGATGTTAATTGGGACTTAGATTTAGATAGTAAAGACGGAGAACTATTGAAAAAAAAGGGAGAAATTCTAAAAGAAATAAAGGATTTTAGTATTACTCGAGAAGGAAGTAATGATGGAAAATTGTGACCTATTTTGAATAGGGACAATACGAATTATGAAAATTTAAGGGTTTGAGTTTACCCAGAACAAAAAAGTTTACAGATCAAAATGAATTCTTTTAGAACACCATCAACAAGTTATGGAGGAGTTTATTACTCTTCACAAATATACGACTTAGCTAAAAAATTTAGTTGTTCAATTGATAGCTCTCAAATTTTGAAAAACGGCGATGGGGGGGGCATTATTTTTGGACAAGATAAACAAGTGTGACAAAATAGACATCGAAGAATTAATACAACAGAAAAGTTATATGTTTCAATTGCCTTGGGGGACTGTAAGATCGGGGAAGGAAAGCAGAATTTACAGTGTCCCCTAAAAGTAATTAGCAAGAATTCTTTTGATTGAAGTAAGAATGTTGATCAAGTAGCTACAGTTACATTGTCTCAGTAAAGCTTTCAAGAACAATTAATTTTTTAGATTAAAACTCTTTCAACATCAATAAAGGAATATGTTTGTATTTATGGAAAATTCTCGAAACTAACTAGACTAGTTAATGATTAGAAAACTTATCTCTTTTGCAGTACTTACAGAAAATAACTTTTCTTATTTTTTTATCTAGGCCATCTGAAAAATCAATAAGGTTAACTTAATTCAGTAAAGGGATTTCAACTTAACTGAAACCATCCAAACACCCTACAACCTAACGGGCTATAACACAGAAATTCAAAGTGGAATTCAGCTGGAAAATAAATACAGGTAATAGTCTGTTTTTGCTAGTTAGATTCTTGGGTGTCCTAAAATAAAATCTACAATTAACCATTTTTAATTAATGGCGTTGAAAGCACTATTTCCAGCATTCAGTATTTCAGGAATTGTTGGAGGTATTGCTGGTACGGTTGGATTTTCCTTCTCTAGCCCCCCCCGAGAAACAACACCTAAATACAAAATAGAAATGCCTGACCAAATAAGTGCAGAAATTAACTGTAGGGGAAATATTTGAAATCAAAATGATCGACATAATAGAAACGACGAACATGTTGAGGTTGCTTTGGGTTGACAAGTGAAATTAAATGAAGGCGAAAGAGAAGCTTTAAGAAACGGTCAACAAGTTTCAAAAGAAGCAACTGTTTCTATCAAGAGAGTTAATGGTAATCAAAACTGATGACCAGTTAAGAAGGGAGAAGATATTGAAAGTCTATGAGTCTTTGTAAAACCACAAACAGAACAATTAGGTATTTATCTAAGGAGAGTGCAAGAATCTAAAGGTGAATGACGAGGAAGAAGCTATGTGTTTGTAACTCATGGAGGGACTTACAATAGAAGCCTGAGCTGTGATAAGCCAGACTTGTTAAGTAAGTCTGGAAATGAAAGAAAAATTTATGAGAAATCCACAAGAAGAGGGTATCGTGGCAAATACGATAAGCAAGACACTACAACTCCTTTGAAAGTAAATGTTTCATTAGAGAAATGTGAACCTAAAGAAAAAGGCAAGCCGACTGAATGTCTTCTAAAGGTATTAACTGGAACTGATCTTGATTGAAGTTCTAAAGTCGACAAAAAAGCAACAATAACACTTGAATAAATACCACAAATTACTAAAAGATCATCTCTTAAAACACTAAAATAGAAAATTTACAACAAATAAAATGCCTTCTGCATTAGGTTGATTTACCGGTATCTTTAGCTCAGGTGTTCTTGTTTCTTGCCCTATTACTTTTGCACATGTAAATGGTAAAAGAAATTTGTCGAGAGTGTCCCCCCCCAGTACACCTGTAGTTAAAGTAGTAGAACCAAAAGTAGAAAAGGAAAGTAAGCCCGCACCTACAGTACAGGAAGTAATGCAAGAGATGATAAAGGAAAACAACTACTTAGGTTGTGGTCTTCTATCTGGATTTAGAGACAGAAAAACCATTTGATATGTCTGTTCTAGCCAAGATGGTTTAAATACACCTACTTTCTATAACTACGACAAGTCTAAGCCAGCAGAATCAAGAAATAGACAAATGGTTTCTATTTCTTCTTCCCGAAAAGCAGTTACATTCACTAAAGGAGTTACAGAAAGCTTAGCTCTTCCTTTCTGGATGAGTAAATTTCAAGGAAAAGATCTAGAACCAGAAAAGAATTGCAAATTTATACAACAAGGGACAAGAACAACATCTTACAACTTGAAATGTCATGAACAAACATTGCCTCATGCTGTTGAGTTCTAGTAACTGAATTATTGTTAAGGATTTATTTACTTGTCTAAAATTTCGGATAATATAGGTAATACATAGGTAATGCCTTCAGCATTAGGTTGATTTACAGGTATCTTTAGTTCAGGGGTTCTTGTTACTTGTCCAATCACATTTGCACATGTGAATGGACAGAAAAACTTATCAAAATTAGGTTCAGGAACGCCCCCCCCGTTGTAAAACAGCCAGCGCCAGAAGAAGTTAAAAAAACAATACAACCTGCTGAATCTCCACAAAAATTAATGGAAGAAATAATAAAGAAAGAACAATACGATGGTTGTTCTCTTCTAACCTCTAGAAGAAATACTTGATGATACGTATGCTCTAAGAAAGAAAATTCACACAAACCTACTTTCTATAACTACAACAAATTTAGAAAAGCACCTCACTCAAAAGTTATGAAAGTAGTTTCTTTCTCTTCAAAAGAAATGACATTTGAAGATAGAAGTACTGAAGACTTAAAATTTTCTCCTTTCTATTGAATGGGTAAATTTGGAGGAGGAACCTTAACTCCAGAAACAGAATGTAGTTTCAAGGAAATTGGAACTGGGAATCAAGTTACCTACACTCTAAATTGCAAAAATCATGATGTTCAAACAGGAATTCAACTTGAAAAAATTAAGAGTCAATAATCCTTTAAATAATCAATATCTTTAGAAGAAAATAAGACTGATAGAAATCTTTTATTAAATAATTATTAGTTAAGCAAATTCACTTTAGCTATCTAACTTGAAAGAGGAAACAACCAAGATACTTAAAGGGCCTAAGGGAACTAGAACTTTATTTGAAGAAGAGCTAAATAGAAGGGAGTTTATTGTCCAACAATTAAGTTCTTGGGCCCGTTCTTTTGGTTTCAGTAAGATTCAGACTCCTACTTTTGAGAGAAGCTCTTTGTTTGTTGACTCCGTAAATCCAGAAAGTGAAATACTAAAAAAAGAACTATTTTTCTTAAGGGGTGAGAGTTATGCCCTAAAGCCTGAAGAGACTGCTGCAGTTGCCAGAACAATAGCTACTGAAAAATTACTTTTTAGTGAGTCAACTCCCCTTAAATTCTTTTATGCCTCTCAGTGTTTCAGGCACGAAAGACCTCAAAGACAACGATTTAGAGAATTCACTCAATTTGGAATAGAGATAGTGAAAGCCAGCTCTCTTCTTTATGAAGTTGAACTTATCTACATGCTTGATTCTTTTTTCAGAGAGTCACTCAAGCTAAATCTACTGAAATTAAGAGTTAATTACCTCTCAAATAGAAAGACTAGAAGGAAGTGATCTGAAGAGTTAACTAAATATTTTCAAGAGAATAATGAAGGCTTAAGTGATAAGTCTCTACAAAGAATTACAGTAAATCCAATAAGAATATTGGATGATGACAAAGACTCTTGACTAGAGATAGTTCAAAAGGCTCCTAAGATCCAACAATTCTTAAGCCAAGAAGAACTTGAAAGAGTAACTAAGATCAAGAATCTTCTAGATGAACTAAGAATTAACTACATCTGAGATGAAACGCTGGTCAGAGGTCTGGATTATTACACAGGCATAGTGTTTGAGTGGAACTATAGAGGATTAGGGGTTGCTGGAGGGGGGAGATATGATGAACTCTTTGACAAATTTAGCTCTCATTCTAGGGAGCTAAAGAACATTCCCTGTGTTGGATTAGCTGTTGGGCTCGAAAGATTAATGCACACTTTAGAAAAAACTGAATTTCAGTGACCAACTAAACCAAACAGAAAAGTTTATTTCTGTAATTTACTAACTGAAATAGAACCCAAGTTACTCAGAATACTTAAGGAATTAAGAGATAGTGGATTTGATGTGGAATCTAATTGAGAACTTAAAGACTTAAAAACTCACTTTAAATTCTCAGAAAGGCTCAATATTAAATGGCTATTGATTTATGGTGCGAAGGAACAAGAAAAAAATGAGATTATCTTAAAGGAACAAAATAAAAGCTTTCAAATAAGCTTCTCTTTGGATCAAGTTGGGGAATTAATTAGGGAATTGCATCGTTTAATTTAACTTGAATAGGTGTTTTCTCAAAGGGTTTTAATCTCTCAACTAACTAAAAAACTACACTCACAGAAAGTTGTAATTGCTGGCTTTATTGAGAGAATCAAGAAATTTAAGAACTTAACTATATTAGTAGTTAGAGACTGTAGTGGTTCAATCTCAGTGAATTTTTCTTTAGATAAACTGGAGCCTAGTTTAGTAACTCGAGAAAGTGTAGTTCTCATTCAAGGTACTCTCAAGTTCTTAGAGGAAAAGAACTTATTAGAGCTGGAAGGAGAAAACTTAGATCTACTATCTAAAGCTAAACCAATCCCAATTGACCTAAATGAAGAACAAGTCAGTGAGGAAAAATACAGAATGCGTTACAGATACCTTGACTTAAGGAGAAAGCCTCTACAACAAAATCTGCTTTTTTACTCTAAAGCTAAACTATTAGCCTCTGAATATTTGAGTTCTTTGGGCTTCGCAGAAATCAACACTCCTATACTCTCCTTCCCTACTAAAGAGGGGGCAAATACCTTCTCTACCTTGATTGATGATCAAGTCAAAGAAAGCTTTACCTTGGCCCAATCACCTCAGCTTTATAAACAGCTGTTAATGATTGCTGGCTTTGAATCTTACTTCCAGTTCTCAAGAAATTTCAGAGCCGAAAAGCTAAGAGAAGATAGACAATATGAATTCACTCAATTAGATATTGAGCTATCTTTTTCCTCGCCTCAAAAACTATTTGAGATAATTGAAGACTTATTGTTACTACTTATTGATAAATTATTAGGAGTTAAATTGGAGAGACAAGATTTTCCCAGAATGAGTTTTCAAGAAGCTTTTCAAAAATATGGAACAGATAAACCTGACTTACGAAATCCCTTAGTTATTCAATACTGAGAGTCTCGGGGGCCCGCTCAAGAAGCTTATCATTATATAGTGCTCCGTGGGGTAAAACTTGAACAATCCCAACTCTTATCTCTCTTGGGAAAGAAATATAAATGTATATACAGTGACGGAGATAACGAATGAATAGGAGATTTAGATGAATTAATTGATGATTTCATAAAGTCTTTGGAATTTAAATCAAATACTTATGTGTTTTATAGAAAAAGTACTGACCAACTAGATAAGAAATCTCTATACACTTTAGGGGCTTTAAGAGATGAGCTCTTTAGATTAGGGCTTGTTCAGCCAAAAGACAGTAAACCTTATAAATTTGTCTGAATAACTGATTGAAATTATTTTGAAAAGAACAAGGAAGGAGAATTAGCTACTACTCATCATCCCTTTACCTTACCACTTAAGACTTCAGAAAACATCTTGGATTGAAAATCTACTGGTTATGACTTAGTTCTAAATGGGGCTGAAATTGCCTCTGGCTCTATGAGAATCACAGATTCTCAATTACAGAGAGAAATATTTAAGCTACTTGGTTACTCAGATGAATTAATTAATAAAGAGTTTGGTTGATTCCTTCAAGCCCTAGAGTTTGGTGTCCCCCCTCACTTAGGAATTGCGATGGGCTGAGAGAGACTAGTAAAAGAATTATTGGGATTGCAAAGTATCAGAGAAGTAATTGCCTTCCCTAAGAACTCTCATGGTAGTTGCTCAATGTCATCTCAAAAGCCTTTTTCTTAATCTTCTTTAATACTCATTACTAGACCTAAGGATTTGGATTTCTCCTCCTTCTCTCCTTTAGACAAAAAAAAATTTTTTAAAGAGATAGAGAAAAAATGAATAGAAAAGTGAAAAAAAGAAAAGACCTATTCCTTCAAAGATGATTTATCCAAACCTAAATACTATATATTGGACATGTTTCCCTACCCTTCTGGGGCGGGATTGCATATTGGACATGTTAAGGGTTATCTTGCCACAGACATTATTGCTAGATACAAGAAAATGAAGGGATTTTCTGTCCTTCATCCAATTGGTTGAGATGCTTTCGGGCTGCCAGCAGAACAATTTGCAAATCTAAATAAGAAACCTCCACAACAATTCACTCAACAGAATATCAACAACTTCAGAAGAGAATTGAACTCCCTCTTCTTTAGCTATGATCCTGATTTAGAAATTAACAGTACAGATCCAGAGTACTACAAAATCACTCAGTGAATTTTCATTCAACTATATAAACAAGGCTTAGCAAGTCTTGAAAAAAGAGAAGTTAACTGAGTTGATGAACTACAAACTGTTTTAGCTAATGAAGAAATTTATCAAGGGCCAGATGGGCAATTTTACTCTGAAAGAGGGGATCACCTAGTTCAGAAAAAGAAATTAACTCAATGGGTCTTAAAGATTACTGCCTACGCAGAAGAACTCAATAGAACTCTAGATAGTCTACAATGGCCAGAAAAAATCAAAGCTATTCAGTCTGAGTGAATAGGAGAGCAAGAAGTTTATCAAATTGAACTAAAGATCAAAGATAAAGTTTTCTATCACTATGAATCTGAACTAGACAAACTAAAAGCTATTTCTGGCTTTTTAATAGACAAAGAGTCAGAGATCTATAGTCTTCTGGAGTTAAGACAAGAGCCAAAAGAAGAAGAGATCCTCTTCTATTACAACGACACTTACACTATTCAAAAACTTCCATTTAAATTCACAACTAAGAAACTTTCTAATAATTCCCAACTAGAACCTATTTATGAAGACTTAATTGGAGATAAAAGAATTCCTTCCTTTTTAAACTGAAAGCTTCTCCCTAAAGTTAAGAAATTCAGACTACAAGATTGAGTTTTCTCTAGACAAAGATATTGAGGGGAACCCATTCCCATCTACTATGACTCATCCAACAATTTCTACATAGAAGAGCAACTGCCTCTAAAGCTACCAGAATATAAGCCAATAACTCAAAAATCCTCAGGAAAAACAACCCCTTTAGAGTACTATGATGACTGACTCTATGAAAAAGAAGGATTTAGAAGGGATGCAAACACAATGCCCAATTGAGCCGCTTCTTCCTGATACTATCTTGCCTATCTAATTAAGCAAAAAGAGGGCTATCTCCCCCTAGATAGTCAGGAAGCTAAGAAAAAAATAGAAAGATGAATGCCAGTAGATCTCTATATTGGTGGTCAAGAACACGCAACTATGCATCTACTTTATGCTAGATTCTGATACAAAGTTCTTTACTCAGTTTTAGGCTTGAAGACTGATCTTGGGGCTGAACCTTTTTACACTCTTAAGAATCAGGGAATGATTCTGGGAGAAAATGGAAAGAAAATGTCTAAATCCAAAAACAACTATGTCTCTATCTCTTCCCTTTTACAAGAATATGGTGGAGATGTCATTAGACTTAGTGTTGCATTCCTTGGCCCTCTGGAATTAACTCAATATTGAGATAGCAGACAGCTTCCTGTCTTCCAACAATGAATCGAAAAGCTTTATAAATACTTCCTAGAATTCAAAGAGGCTTTCCAGTCAAAAGAATCTAAACCAACCAAAGAACTATTTCAATTCCTATCTAAGATTGAATACAACATTCAAGCTTTCAAATTCAATGTATTAGTCTCTGAATTAATGGTTTTCTTGAAATATCTTCAAAGAGTCCGAGAAAAAAATTGACTAGAACATTCTTGCTTGCTTCAAATGGTGAGTTTGGTGGCTCCAGGGATTGCAGAGGAAATTTGAAGAGAGATTTTGGGACAACCCAATTCTCTTTTCAACTCCAATTGACCAACTATCTCTTCAGAATCTTTCTCTGAAGAAACTCTTAATTACTCCATTCAACTAAATGGAAAACACAAATTAATGGTTAAGTTACCATCTTCCTTGAAATCTGAACAAGAGATCTTTAACCATTTCAGTTCTCTTCCAGAATACTCTCAAGTCTTAAGGGAAAATAAATTAGAAAAGTATGTGATTGTCCTAGGAAAAGTAATTAACTTGATTACCTATAAAGCTTCTTAGACTTGAAATTTAAGAACTATTCCTATCCTGAAGACTTTTATTTTGCCAATAATCAAATATTCCTAACTAAATTGGGAAGACAAAAGTCTGTTAAATATAGAAGAAAAATTACTGGCTCTAGAATGGCTGCAGTAATAGGTAGAAATAAATATAAGTCTCCTTTTCAGTGTTGATGCGAGATGTTAGGTTTTGTAGAGATTGAGATTGAACCTTTCTTTGCGGAGGCTGGAGTAGTTATTGAAAAAACCTTACTTAAATACGCTGAAAAAGAACTAAATAAAAACTTTACCTCCTATAACAGCAAAGAAGTAGGATATGACATCTTTCAAGATACAGAAATATTTGGTGGTATTCCAGATGGAGAAGAGTTCTCTGGTAACTCAGTCCAATCCATTATTGAAATTAAGACCACTCCTTTGGACAAATATTGCTATACCTTTGAAGACAATGAACTAAAACTGGTCAGAGATAGTTTTGGCAAGCCAATAATTAAAGAGTTAAAGGGAAATCTACACAAATGATTCTCTCTGGAGTCCAAAGAATTAAAGATACCTGAAGAGTACCAGTTTCAATTAGCTCTATATCTTTACCTTAGAAAGATAGAAAAAGGTTATTTCTGTATAGCTTTCTTAAATAAAAACCACTACTTAAAACCTGAAAGTTTTGAACCTAAAGCCAAAGAACAATGAGCAAAAGAGGAACCACAGATGATAATAATTGATGAAATGAAAATTAATTTAAATGCTTTTCAAAGAGTCATTGACTATGCAAAGGAATGATACCAAAAATATATTGTTAGAGGGATTAGTCCCCCACTAACTCCTCAGGATTTAAACTGAATTAGATTTGGTTTTCCTTCTCTTTAACTTATCTCTCAATTAATAGAAGAAAAGAGTAATAATAAAGCATTAGAGGATTTTGGAGAAATCTTTCTCCAAAAGATTCAACAATACCAAACTATCTCTCTGTTTTTACATTTAAAACCAGACTTTGATGCTTATGCCTCTGTCTTTACTCTCTATCAGTGGATTAGTCTTAATTTCCCGACAAAAGAAGTTATTGCTTGAATTGATCCTGACTCCCTAACTGATAAGGAAGAAAAACTATTTGACTTATTAGAAGAAAAGATAAAAACAGAGCTAACAACAGAAGAATTAAAGACTGGTTTAGGAATAGTCTTAGACACTCCTAATGAAGAGAGAATACTGACCCAACAACATGTTTTCTGTCAAGAATTAATCATTATGGACCACCATCCCAAGATCAATTCCTTTGCTCAATTGGAATTCATTAATCATCTTTATTCCTCTACTTCTGAGATACTAGTGGAGTTACTTCTTTACTTTGAAACCAACTATGGTTATGCCTTTACTACTCAAATGGCACAATATCTTTACTCAGGAATCATCACTGACAGTAATCATTTAAGAGCTCATGTAACCCCTTCAACTTATTACCTACTCTGAAAGCTTTTAGGAAAAGGCATCAATAGAAAAGCTATTAATGAACTAATTGTTGAAAACAGCTTTAATCAAAAGCTTTTTGACCAAGAAGTAGTTAGAAATATAAAGGTAACTCCTAATGGTCTTGCCTTTTCAATAGTTAGTGCCAAACTACTAAGGAAATATGAAATTCGAGAATATGTCTCTGCAATATCTAATCTTGAAAACATTGCAGGAATAGAGATCTGAGTTATCTTTATTGAGGATGAGTTCCTAAAAAAATGAAAGTGTTCTATTAGATCTAAGAGACTTCCAATAGACAAAATAGCTACTCAACTGGGGGGAGGGGGACATAAACTTATTGCCTCAACTCTATTAAATAAAAAGAGAGAGTTTTGGTCTCTCTTGTTTCTATTAGATAGCTATTTAATTAAGTTTGGTTTTTCTAGTTGTTCTGACTGCGGTAAATTAGGAAAATCAAGAATGCTAACCATATATAAATGGTGAAGGGGAAAGAAGGAAGTTAAACAGCTAGATAATATAAAATAGTGGGTTCTTGGAATAGTACTCAAGTGATTTAAGAGGGCAGCTTGGAGAGCTGTTAGATAGAGTCTTTCTCTATGCGGAGGTTTGAATCCTCTCTATTCCGCCATTGTATTTAGCATTTAAATTTAGTTAGTGGTCCTCCCTATTTATTTGGGGGTGTAGTTCAATTGGCAGAACAGCAGTCTTCAAAACTGCGTGTTGTGGGTTCGAGTCCTGCCACCCCCGCCATAATAACGTAACCTGTCAACTTCTCTCAAAGAAGACCCCTTCATATTACTATTCTTCTTTTTAGTAACTGGTGCAGGAGTACTTACTCTATCTTTCCTATTCTCTGAATCTATCAAAGGTGTACTTAATAGATTCAATCTATCTGAAAAATTTGTAGGTTCTAGTTTATTAGCTACAGGGACTTCGTTCCCTGAAGTTATTAATGCTATTACTGCTGGGTTTTATGACAGAGAAAGTAGTCAAAAATACAAATACTCTATTGATTCCTTCTACAACTTAACAGGAGCTAGTTTAATTCAAATAATCTTCCTTTCTGGATTAGGAATTGTTTTATATCACCTAACTAAGAAAAAGAAATTTGCTCAATCAGAATACAGAGGATTTATTACCTCTACTTTTCAAAACAAAACTTTCTTGTGATTTCTATTTACTGCTGAGTTAGTTCTTCTCTTAATTGCTGTCTCTTTTCCTAGTTTTTCTCAAAAAATAGGAATTGGTTCCGTTAGCTTTCTTCCTTTTTTATTCTTGGTTATTTGAGCTTGTTACCTAGTCTTCTCTAGGAAAGATAAAGAAGACTTTAAGAGTTATTCAAACATATTTGATCAACTTAGTAACTTTAAATTCTTAGGCATATTTGGATTTATTTTTATCTGTTTTTCAGGCTTATCTTTTCTCAACTTCAATATTGTGACTATGTTTGAAAAAACATTTCGCATTCCAAGAAATATAGGGCTAGGAACAATATTGAGTCTAGTAACTTCTTTTCCTGAATTCTCTTCATTCTTCTTTTTGTTTAAGTCGAGGCATTTTGGCTTAGCTAGTGCTGGTATTTTTGGTTCCGCCCTATTTAATCTCTTCTTGCCCTCTTTAACCCAATCTATAAAAGTAGGATGATTTTTGTCTGAATTAGTAACTAACTCTAATTTACAGGCTTCTCTAATTGGTTGATTAGGTCTTGCTGTGGCTTTAAATGTAATCTTCTTAATTGCTTTTTATAAGAACAAAAAAGGTAATTACATCTTGAACTTCAACTATCCTAGATGAAATGTGTTTTGAAGTTGAGTCCTGCTAACTAGCTATCTGACCATTTCTTTCATTATTTTCCCTATATTCCTTAAGAGCGAGACGGCAGGAGACACAAAGTAGATACTCTGAGGCTTCAAAGCTCTCATTTCCTAATTCCTCTTTGAAGCAAAAATACAGGCATCTTTGACATTTGTGTTTCTCTGTTGATTCAAAAAATAGTTCTGAATTTGTAGACTCCGCCACTTCCGCAACCATCAATAACCTAGTTAAATCTTTTGTACTAAAGTATTTGAGCTCTGATGAAGGAAGACTTAACTTTTGCTCTCTAAGAAACTGGATTTTCTCTCCAGAAGACTTGTGCCCCATTTGAGAATCTAATTGACTAAGAATTTTGTCTCTTAAATTAAAAAAATGTGTTAACTTTTCTTTTTGACCTCTATTTTCTAATCTCTTAATTAACTTTTGATAATCAATAGAGTCTCAATCTTCTAATTGAATTGATTCTTGTTTTTCAGGAAAATCAAGGAATTGATAAACCTCTTCTGTGGTTTGAGGAATAAATACTGAAAGGATTAACAAAGAATACTTAAAAACTATGGAGATAACTTTGATTACCTCTTGTCTATATGGATCTTTAGAACTTCTGGAATATAAAGCTGGTTTTACTAGCTCTAAATATCAGCTAGAATAAAGCTCTAAAAATTCCTTGAATTGACTAATAACTTTATGAAAATTGAAGAGATTAAATTCAAGCTCTGAATTACTTAGCAGTTTTAAGAAGAAAGAGTATATGTATTCATTTTCTGGGAAATGCCAGTCATAATCTTGTAACTTAATGTCTTTTCAAGAATTGTTTCCAATAATTCCTAGAGAAAACCTAAATAGAATATTTCTTATTCTTCTATAGTCTTGTTGCGAAGCTAATAACTTCTCTTCACTAAAGCTAATGTCTTTAGAGTAGTTAACACTTGCTATTCAGAGTCTAAAGATATCTGAGCCAAACTTTTGAGTCAACTCTACTGGGTCTATTACATTCCCTTTGGATTTAGACATCTTTTCTTTAGAGGCATCAAGAATAAACCCATGAGAAACTAAATGAGTGAATGGAAGTTGATTATTGCTAGCTACTGAGAGAATAGAAGAAGAGTTAAATCAACCTCTGAGTTGATCTCCTCCTTCTAGGTAAACTATTGAACTTTCTGGTTGTTTTATTATTTCTTCATCTTTCTTAAATACAGAGCCAGAGTCAAATCACACATCCAAAACATCAAAAGATTTACTAAATTCCTCTAAATTTTCTTGCTCTCCTATGAAATAAGAAATTGGCTTTGTATATCAACTTTCAACTCCCTCTGTGAGAAGAATAGAAATATTTCTTCTTAATTGAGTTAATCCTCCAAACTCCTTTCCATTCCTAAAAATAATTGGGATTGGAAGTCCTCAAGCTCTCTGTCTAGAGATACATCATTCTTCTCTAGAAAGTACAGTTTCCTTGAGCTTCCCAAACAATCAATCTGGATTAGAAAAAGTTGTTTGTGAAAAAGCTTTATTTAACTTGTCTCTTAATCCCTTTAAATTCAAGAATCATTGTTCTGTAGCTCTATAAAGAGTAGGTTTCTTGGTTCTTCAGTCCTTTCCGACCTTGTGTTTAATCTTTTCAATCCTTACAAGGGAATCAGCTTCTTCAAGAAAATTAATGACTATTTGAGAGGCTTCTTGATAGAACTTTCCTGAAAGAGCGGGAAACTTAACTTCATTCACAAAAAATCCTCTATGGTCAATCGAGCAATAAATAGGAATATCGTTCTTTTTGCAAGCCAAATAGTCTTCTGGTCCTAGCCCTGGTGCCAAATGTACAAACCCACTTCCCTTGCTCTCCAATACAAAGCTGGATGAAAGAACAGAATTAATTTCTCCTGTTAAGTTATTGAGGTATTTGCAGTTCAATAATTCTTCTGTTGAGAGCTCTTCAATAATATCGAAAGCTTTTTCCCTTAAAAAGAAACTCTCAGAAGCAATATAGTTCTTGTCATTGGCCCCTTTAGCTAAACAATACTTAAGTTCTGGATGTAAAGCAATTGCTAAATTGCTCTCTAGGCTATAAGGAGTTGTTGTTCACAGTATTATTCTTGTTCCTAATAATTTAGAGTTATTGGACTCAACTATCTCTCAAGAAAAATAGATACTTTCACATTCTTCTTCTGTATATTCAATCTCTGACTCAGCTAAAGCTGTTTGAGAGGAGTAAGACCAAGCAACTGGCTTATATTCTCTAATAATTAAGCCTTTTTCTCAGAGACTCTCAAGAAGTGAATACTCTCTTTTAATAAACTCTGGGTCAGCTGTGAAATAGTATGAATCTAAAGGATGAAAGAGTTGAAGATTCTTTAATTGATTGAGTTGAAGATCTAGTTGGGATTTAGCATAATTAAAGGCTTTTTCTCTTTTCTCTTTGGGGGGTAAGCTTTTAAATCCCTTGGTTTCTGTCTCTACTTTGTGTTCTATTGGTAAGCCATGAACATCTCACCCAGGCAAAAAAGGGCTCCGAGATCCTGAGATATTCTTTCATCTAATTACAAAGTCTTTAAGAATCTTGTTCAGTGCGTGACCCATATGGATTGCGCCATTAGCATATGGAGGGCCATCAATAACTAAAAACAAAGATTTATGAAGGTTTTTCTGAAGTCTTTTCTCATAAATTCTTTCTTGGGCTCAAAACTGAGCATACTTAGATTGATTCTCGACCAAATTGGCTTTCATAGGAAAGCTTGTTTGTGGTAATTGAAGGGTTTTTCTTAATCCAGACAAGAGAAAAGATTTAATTTTTTAAATTAAATATAAAAATTAAAATGCCCCTTATTCTCTTAATGTTTACTAATTAATTGAGGTATAAGAACAAAATTTTTATTGTTTGCGGTCCAAGTGGAGTGGGAAAAAAAACACTATTATCGGAACTAGTAAAGATTGAGAAATTTAATTTAGCTGTCAATATCTCTTACACCACTAGAACTCCAAGAGAAGGAGAAGAGAATGGAAAAGACTATTACTTTATTTCTAAACCTAGATTTGAAGACTTAATCAAGAGAGAAAGCTTTCTAGAATATGCTCACTTTTTTGGGCAATACTATGGAACTCTCTGAAAATCTCTAGAGAAGTTAATAGAGGCAGGAAAAAACATTATCCTAGAGATTGAGACTGATGGTTTCAATCAACTCAGAAAAAAACTAAGTAGTTTTGTATCTATCTTTATCTATCCTCCTTCTATGGATAACTTAAAAACTAGATTAGAAGCTAGGGAAACAGAAAAAGAACAGGAAATCAAAGATAGGTTAGAGAAAGGAAAGCAAGAAATGCAAGAACTTCCCAATTTTCAATATAAAGTTTTAAATGACTCTATAGAAAGAAGTTTGACTGAATTAACTGAGATCTTTAACAAAGAGCTAGGATTTGCAGAAAAATAGTTAAAACAAGTTAGTTAACTTACCTAACTATAACTAGATCTTGACTTTGAAGATAACTATGGGGCCAGAAATAAAAGTGATTTATTCAGACTTAGATGGAACTCTATTATCTCCTAAGAAATATTCTTGAAAAAAAGTACATACATACACTCTATCTACTTTGAGCGCTTTTCTAGAGAACACCAATAACCAATTTATTTTGGCTACTGGAAGAAATCTAGTAAGGGCTAAGTCTATTTCTAGTTGACTGGAAGATAGATTGGGGGGTTACAAGATTCCTTATCTTATTTGCTTAAATGGAGGGTTACTCTTTGACAATAGAAATGAACAAGTGATTTACTCACAAGTTTTTCAAACTACCCAATTACTTAAATTACTAAGTTTTCTAAGAAGACATTTTTGTGTAGTCTTTTTGGTAGTTGATAGTGAAAATCAAGTGTTCACAGAAGATAACTGAATCTCAAGAATAATTGCTAAGAAATTCACTAAAAAATACAATGCAACCTTAAAAATCAACACTCCGGAAAATTACAAAAATGGTTGAGAGAATATTCAAAAAGTAATTCTCTTTACCTTTCATAAAAACTCTGCAAAACTAAGGGTACTCATTGAATCTAAATTTTCTGAGTTTTATGTCTCTATTCATGGTGACTGACTACTGGAAGTTATAGATAAGAAAGTTAATAAATTCTTTGCTATTCAAAAAATTAACGAAATAGAAAATTGACAATTAAGTCAATGTTGTGCAATTGGAAATGAACACAATGATTTATTAATGATTGAGAAGTGTGGGTTTGGAGTCGCAGTTGATTTTTCTCCTAAGCACACAACCTTTAACTATGACCCTAACTTAATTAATCTACATACTACTAATAAAAAGGGGATAGCTGTAGCTAATGCCATTAATCACTTTTCTTAGTTTTTTGGGACCTTGCTAAAGAAATTAATTATTTGCGGAAGTAATAGTAAAAAGTCTAGAAGTGTTACTTTAGCTGAGCAACTTTCTAGAGAGCTTTCTATTTGAGCTATCTATCTCAATGTTTCTGAGAATATTCCACTATTAAACAATGATTTAACTGCAAAGAAGGAATTTCCCCCAACCATAACTTTCTTGGTTGAAAAGATTAGGGAGCATGACGCCATCATACTAGTATTTCCCCAATACAACTACAACTTTTCAGGCTTTCTTAAAAATGTCTTAGATTGATGTAGTCTTGTCTCTAGAAAAATATTTCACTCAAAGATATTGGTTTTATTGGGAGTTAGTCTAACAGAGTCTGGGAGCGATGAATTCAAACAAGTTACTTCTTTTACCTGCAATGCTTTAGGGGCAGACAAAATAGTTTTTCTTAACTGAACTCCCAATACTAGATTCGAAGAGCTGATCAAGAACATCAAGAGATATGTCTAGCTTTTTGCAGGCCTATTACAGGCCTGCTAGCTACATACATAATTTCAATTCCTCCCCAGACTCTAACTTCAAAAGATTCAACTGAAACTCTCTTCTATCCAATAAAAAGTTCTTACTTGTTTCTCTTTCTCTTGTTTCTCTTTTCTTAATAGGACTGAATCTTTATAGAAAGATAGAAGGGTGGGATCTAGAGCAAATTCTCTCTCCATTATTTGGTTTCAGAGCCCCGGCACAAAAGGGTCAGGAGGTAAAGGGGATCAACTTCCTACCATATCAAAGAATTACCTGAATTATTTTGGCTTCTTTGATGGCTGCGACTCTCTTGGCCATCTCTGGAAATATCTCTCAATCTCTTCTGCAAAATCCTCTAGCAGACAGCTCAACCTTAGGAATGATGGATGGTGCCGCTTTAGGATTAATTGTTCTTAAAGCTTTTTTAGGTTCTAGTATTGGAAGTTACTACTGAGCTCACTTTGTTGTTTCCTTCTTCTTTTCCTTTATTGTTTTTTCTTTAATTCTCTTCCTATTTAACAGAAGGGCTACGTGAGAGAGACAAAATCTATGCACTATGTTAATTCTTTTTGGATTAATGTTGAATATCTTTTTTAGAACAGCCATTCACTTAATAAAAGAATACAGTGAGGTTTCGCTAAAGACTTCCTTTGCTTTAGCTATTGGTGGTGCAGAGAATATCTATGAATTATTTCCTTTTCAATTCCCATTGATTCAAATTGCTTTTCCAATAGTAATAGTCCTATTACTAGTTACTAGATTACTTTCTAAAAACCTAAATCTTGCAGAACTGGGATTTGATCAAGCTCATTCTCTGGGAGTAAATGTAAAGCTATTGCAATTCTTTGGCTATCTGATTATCTTGTGTTGCAATACTCTAACGATTAACTTAGTTGGAAATATAGCTTTTTTAGGACTAATCAGCACTCATATAGCGAGAAAACTTTTAAAGACCAGAAAATATGAAAACATCCTTCCTGTTTCTGCAATTATTTCTATTTGTTTATTGCTCACAGCAATAACAATTAACTCCTATCTAACCTATATCTCTAGCTCTAATCTAATTGTTGCTTTGGGTGCTGTTTCCCTTCTATTCCTAAACAAAAAGTAATGAACAACAACTACTTTTCTAGTTTCTCAGCCTAATTGAGCAGAGCTAGCTCTCTGCAAATTAGAGCACAAAATGAGCCTTCTAAGTGAATTTGTTTAGCTCTAGTTCTACTATCTTCTTCTTTTTTTGCTTTATTCACTTTCAATTGAGAGTATGACTTCTCCTATAAAGCTCTAAATCCTAGATTATGGCAGTATTTCTTAGCCATATTCAGTGGAGGGGCTTTAGGAGTTGCGGGATTAATGCTTCAAAAACTAACCAAGAATCCTTTAGCAGATATTTCTCTGTTAGGTATTGGATCCCTAAATATTATTGCCATAAGTGTTTTTATCTTTCTGAACTTTGACGGAGAGAAAGCTTCCCTTCCATTCTTAAAGGCTGTATTGCCAATAATTTCTTTACTGGCATCTCTGCTTGGTACCACAATTGTTTATCTCTTAACTAAAAAGAAGAAATCAACTCAATCTCTTGTAATCTCTGGAATTGCATTTCAATTCCTTTGTGAGGCAATCAGTGTCACTATCTTAAATTTCATCTCTAATGATCAAGACAGCTCTAGACAAATATTTGTTGAAATCTCTAACTACAGCTATGGAAAGTTACCTGATATTGCTACTGTTTCTTTATTTCCTGAATGAAGAATTACAACCATAGTTTCTTTCCTGTTAATTGCAGTTATTGCAATAGCTATTTGGGTATTCAGAAGAGATTTGGAGTTAATGGAGATTGGAGAGGATTATGCAATTTCTCAGGGAATCAAAGTAAAGAAATTGAGACTGATTTTGTTTGGTGCAATCGCATTGTTGGCGGGGATTGAGAGTGCATTAGTAGGAACTATTTCTCTATTGGGAATAATTGCTCCACATATTTCTAAATTTTTGTTTGGAAATAAAGCCTCATCAAATGTAATAGCTAGTTTTATTGTTGGAGCATTATTAGTTGTTTTAGCTACCTTCTTCTCTGTTAACTTGGCCCAGAATATCCCTATTGGAATCTTCTCAACAGCAATAATTACCCCTATCTTTCTATTCTTATTACTTAAAAATAAGAATCTCTAATGAGATACTTGGCTCTCTCTATTTGTGCTCTTAGTTGTGCATGCTTTGGAATTGGTTTAGGGGTTATTAACAAACAAATTACTTCTTGCTTTCAAGAGCTTAAGCAAGATACATTTGTCAAAGAGAATAATCAAGTAACTCAAGGCCCAAACTTTAATGCTTGGAATCTAATCTACTCTTCTGGAAGTATCTCATATTTAAGACAACTTATTGACCAAATTCAAATAGGTTCAGATTCGGGCTTAAAACAAGTAGACACTGATTCAGGGGCTATGACAGTCTCTTCAACCTCTTATCTACCTAGACTCAAAAATCTTTTGAATTCCTTCCTTAAAGACTTAAGTTGAGAAACTTTGATAGCTAACCATGAAAAGGTGTCTCCGCCAAGTGACCAGAATCAAACTCAATCTATTTCCACTAGCTTTTATCCATTTAAAACAAAATTCTTTTCCTTTAGTAATTGAGTTGAACTAGGAGTCATTGTCTTAGTTATTGAAGCAATATTTTTACTTTCCCTAATTGTCTCAATAGCTTTAATCTCTCTGGATTGAAAGCTCAAAAGAGCAGAGAAGATTAAGTGAATACTCTACTACTTATTCACTAATCTTTTGGGTTGGGTATATCTAAATTACCTGAAAAACAAGTCTGGAAAGAAAGCTTGAATACCTAAAAGAACTAGAAAAGATAATGATTATCAATTACTAGATTATTCGGGTAATAAGTCAGCGATTGTTTTGTCTGATGTATGTTTTTCCCAAGATGATTACAAGATTCTAAAAGGGATTAATTTAGCGTTACAGAGAAATGAATTCTATGCTATTATCGGGCCTAATGGGGCGGGAAAAACCACTCTATTAAAGAATATTGGAGGGATTCTTAAATCTAGCTCTGGAAAGGTTGAAATAGGAGGAACAAATCTCTTATCAATTCCTAAAAAATCACTCTGGAAAAAGATTGTCTATATTCCTCAAGAGTTAGAGATCCAACCAGATACACCGGTATATGACTTCTTACTTTATTCCAGGTATATCTTTCTCCCTAGAACTCAAAAAGCTACTCCGGAAGATCATTTAAAAGTATTGGAAGCAATTAAGAAATGTGGATTGGAGAGTTTCAGATATTCTAGGATGGGTGAGCTTTCTGGAGGTCAAAGACAAAAAGTTATCTTGGCAAGTATTATGGTCAAAGATGCAGAGATCATTCTTTTAGATGAGCCCACAACCCATCTAGATATTGAAAATAGAATGTTTTTGATCTCTTTCTTTAAAGAGTTAAAGAATTCTAAGAAGATTGTGGTAGCTAATCTACATAACTTTGCAGAAATAGCTCAACTATCCTCCAAGATAATTGCCATCAAAAATGGAGTATTGCAAAAAATCTCAGGAACTACACAAGTTCTTAAACCTGATTTCCTAAATAAGCTTTATGACCTAAAACTCTCTGATCAAAAATGAAAGAGAATCTTAAATGCTTCCTTACTTGGCTATTAAACTCTACTTTTCTCTTCTCTGGAATAGCTGAAAAGGCCTTCCATTTAAGTTAAGTCTTAGGTTAGCAACTATCTCACATTGAGCAATAATTGGACTTTTCCTAATTTGGTTATTACTTAATTACCTAAGTGGGCTTTCTCTCACTTCTTTTGGCTTTATTGAAAGATGAAAGATCTTCTTTTTAGTGGTTATTGGGTTACTCTTTTGCCTTAAACTGTCATTTCTTTCAAAGATTTATCTTTCTTACATAAATGTCAATAAGTGATTTAAGTTCTGTTACTGGCTTGAAGGACTCTTAAGCCCTGTGGGGCTAGTCTTAATGAAATATGCTGTTTGCTCTCTACCAGTTAAGTCTTGGGACTCTTTGGATAAGAACAAATTATTGTCTAGCTTCAAGACTTCTTTTTTGAAATCTTCTTTTCCTGAACTCTCTCTTTCTAGTTCTAAAAAGCTATTAGTGATCTCAAATCTCTCATTTTCCTACAAATCTCTCTCTTCAATAGTCTTTCAACTCTACAAATTTTTCTCTAAAAGGGAACAATTATCTAGACAGTGAGCTAAATATCTTTCTGGTCAGGAGAAAGAAAAACTAATTAGATCTATTAACTTGAGCTTGATGTCTCAAAAATTTATAGCTGTGGTTGGAAGAAATGGTTCCGGAAAAAGCACTATAGCCAAGATAATTGTGAGCTTACTGTCTAGTTATGAGGGTCAAGTATTTTGAATAGGGAAAAACTTACAAGATATCTCCGTAAAGTCTTTTGCTAGAAATGTTGCATATATACCGCAACATTCAATTATGTATCAAGATATCTCTCTATTTGACTTCATTGCAATAGGGTTTTCTCCTAGTGAAGGACTAATAACTTCAAAGATCTCTAAAGAGGAAAAAGCAAAAAGAATCTACACAATAATCAAGGAATTAGGGCTAGAGAAAGAATCTGGCAAGTCTCTTCACTCTTTATCTGGAGGAAATAGACAAAAAGCAATAATTGCTAGATCTATTGCTCAGGGCACAAAGATTATCGTTCTGGATGAGCCATTAAATTTCCTAGATATTAAGAGTCGAATAATGGTACTAGACTATCTAAAGTTCCTTCAAGAAAATAAGAAAGTAACAATCATCATGATTCATCACGATATAGAACAAATTAGAGAATACTTAGATGAGATAGTAGTTATTGAGCAAGGATTTTTGGAAGGACATTGAAGACTAACTTCTGAGTCCCAACTACCCTTTTCTAACTAATTTCTCTCACTCTCCCCCAGCAGGGGAAAGAGGGGGCTTAACTAAAGAACTATCTTTTTAGCTCAGACGGGTGTGAGTTCAAACTTCTCTAGAATAGCAGATATCTTAATTGAGGAGTTAAGTATGAAAGATTGTTCAGAGAAAGTCACTTCTGCACTTCTTTTAGGAATTTGTTTCTCTACTATTTGATCTACATTCTTGAGTTCAGGATTTTTCTTTAACATGTTTTCTTTGATTACCTCTGATTCTCTCTCTATTCACTCTTTAGATACATCTTCTTTAGTTAAGAAAAGAGACTCTGTGCCTGCATAATGAACAATCAAGTGTCTTAGTTCTTTTTTGTCTTGTTCATCGAAATCAGAAAGTTTTTTAGAGCCTAGTCTAAGAGTTAATAAAGCAGCAAGTTTTGCATTGTAGTGGGTGTAAGAAATAGTGAAACAATTAGTATTTTTCTCTGAAACTCAACACTCTCCTAACTTAATTTCTTCCTTTGTAATAGAAGAAACAGAGGAGATCTTTTCTTCGACAGTAAGATTGTCTTTTTCAGACTTAAGGGCTAGTAATGCTGATGAGTTTATTATTGAGGCATGAAATTCTTTTTTTTGTTCGTAATCCTGTAGTAATGTTTCTCCTATTTCTTTTTGAAGACCAACAAAAGATTGAGAGTTAGTAACGAAATCTGTCTGAGCTCTTAAATGAACTATTGCTGCAAAAGATAAGTCTTCAGGTCCTACTGTCAATAATCTTCCTTCTGGTAGAGAGTCATCTGTGCTTCTAGATTTAGTCTTTAAAATGCTTTGCTTGAATATAAGTTTTTTTGCTTCTTCGAAATCATCTTTTGCTTCCTCTAATGCTTTAATACAAGATGCAAAGGGGGCTAGTGTCTCCTTTCTTAATTTGGCTATTAATTCCTTATTAGCCATTACTAAAAACTAACTTGATTGTAATAATATAAAGGCTATTTGAAGGCCAAGTTAATAGGGTTTTTGGGGCTTTTTATTGCCCCTCCCGCAACCATCTTTACCTTGCTTAGTTTTCAAGATAAAGGATTAAAGGTGATGGATATAGAGGGAAGTGGTTCTCTTTATGAGCCAATACTTCTTTTAACTAAAGACCATAAATTAAACACAGAACTCAATGTTTTACCTACAGGTTCTGCGGGAGGAAAAGAAGCCTTAAATAACAAAAGCTCAGATTTAGCTTTAACTTCTTTGTCTACGAAAGAGAATTCCGTCCCCAAAGAAGCAAAGCTTGCAGAAGATCCTATTTATTTAGTACATAAAAAGGGGACAAAGTGTTCAACCTTAAATTCAAATGGTCAATCACAAACACAAAATGACTTACTTGCTAAGTTATTTAAGAGAGAGAATGGCTGTAAAGATTTCGTTTTGTTTTTGAGGGAAGGGGGACATGAGCGTTCTAACTTAAACAAAACAGTAATTACTCAAGAACAATTAAAGGAACTGGGAATCATTGTTAGGGAACTGCCTGAGAATAACTTTCTAGCTTATGAGAGATTTAGTAGAGAAGCTTATGCAGATTCAATTATTTTCTTTCCACACTCTTTCATTGAACTAAATAAAGATCTGTTTTCTGGTTATGAACAGAAAAAGTTGAATGGGAACTCTAAAGCAGACTCACCTAAGCTAAAGAAAGAACTTAATTTGCTATTTAATACGGAGAAGGCTGGAGAGAATTCAGAACTAAAACAATTGATTATCAAAATTCTTGGAGGATCTGAGGGCTTAAAAGAGAAGTTCAAGCTTACACCACAAACTTGAAATGATAAGGGAGAGGCATCCTGTACAGGGAAAAATATTGATGATCTCTTTAATGGGAAGGGATCTTCTAAATAACTATTTCTTTATATCTGAGTGTGGATGGAATACACAAGTATATTGAGATGGGCTAATAGACTTTAAGGGCTCTAAAGATCTTCCTTCTTCTTTCACTAACTCACTAAATCTTTTAAAGAGGTTATTGGCAATTATTGCTTTAGTTTCAGAGATCTCATAGGGAGTTCTAATAATTAGTTGCACTTTTTCTCCTGAACCAAGTCATTCCTTGGTCTTCTTGACTTTTCATTGAAGATCATGCTCATCTATCTTTAACTTCAAGGTAATGGATTTTTGTTTAATTGAAACTTTTCCCTTTTCTTTTTTAGAAGATTGATAAGCTTGTTTGGATTGTTCTCTCTGAAATTCACTGAAGTTAAGTAACTTAACTACTGGTGGATTAGTCTTATTGTTGACTAATAATAGGTCTAGTTGTCTTTGTTTAGCAATAGAAAACATTTCTTCTCTACTAACAACCCTTGAAGCCCCTTCTCCTTCAACAAGTCTAAAAGAGTCACCTTGAATATCTTCATTTAGTAAGTAGTTCTTAGGAGACTTAATAGTTTTTAGGATTTCAAGAAAGCTTTCTTAAGAGATAAATAAGTTAATCTAAATATAGGCTCTTATGGTGGAATTGGCAGACACGGTAGCCTCAAGAGCTACTGATATTGAATATCGTCCCAGTTCGACTCTGGGTAAGAGCACCAATTTATCTTTTTTAGTCGTAACTATCTTCGTCTTCTTCTGATTCTTGAGTTCTAGCGGGAGTACTACTTTCCATTTCTTCATCTAAATTTACTTCTTCTGATTCTGGTTGTTCTTCTGAAGAAGATTCTTGTGTTTCAACTTCTGTTTCTGTAGTTAAAGTTTCAGCTGTTGAAGGCTCCGCAGTAACACTCTTTTTACCCCTTCCTCTCTTCTTTACTTCTGTCTTAGCATCTTTACCTTCTCCTTCTGAGGCATCTGGATCACTAAACTGTACATCTTGAGCTCTCTTACCTACTTCTCTTAAATATTCTCCATAATCCATAAATTCTCTAAGTCTTCACTTGTGAGTTCCAACATAAACAAATCTAGGATCAATTAGTAACTCAGTATAAAAGGCTCCTATTCAGTTCTCTATACTATCTTTCTTAAATGCTTTAGCTCTTGTTCAAGTCTTTGCTCATAATGCAGCGAAGTTAAAGCTTAGTCTTCCAAAATGTTCTTTTGCAGCTTCATAAGCAATATCCATTAAATCTCTAATACTGTGTTTTGCCAAACAGCTAGAGTTACCCTATAGTCTTATCACTTTTAACTCTAAATTTTATTCATTGTTTATTTAGCTGTTTAGTAATTAACACAAAATGAGTAGTTTTGTTGTTAACAGCAGGTAATACTAACTCCAATGTCTTAAATTCTTTGGATTCCCAATCCAAGTAGTCAAGAGTTTGAGTTCTATTGATTTCATCTATTTCAGCAATTAATGAGAATATCTCAGTAATAATGACAATTTCTTTATCTAACTCACTACTTCCTTTTTTAGTGAATTTATTGAAGCTCTCTAACTCTTCTGTCTTCATTCTTAATAAGACATGTTGACTTTCTCCTGAATAACCCTTAAATAGTAAGAGTAAAGAATAAAGTTGCTCTGCCCCATCACTATTCTTTTCTAGCTCTAAAAATAGTTCATTTATTCTTGCTAACAAGCTGTAATCACTTAATTTCATAAATTCAGAGATCTTTCAATTAACTGGCTCTTCAAAGAAAAGAGGAAGGAATAGATCATAGAAACTATTGCCTCTGAATCTACTATTAAAGATCTTCTTTAATTCTCTAAGAATGGCTAATAGCATAACTTGATAAGAACAGGCAGATAAGTTCCCATAAATCTCTTTATGCATATAGTCTCTAGATAAAAGCAAAGAACATCTTTGATAGTTAGTCTTTTCAAGAAAACAAAGTTTTCTTTTTCCCTGCAACCTCAGTAATCTAGTTCACTTAATAATTAGGTTGGTGTCAATAGAAAGAGTAAAGCTCCCACAAAAGTACTTATCTCTCAATAGATAGTCAAGTCTGTCAACATCTATCTTTGAGGCTATTAACTCTTCTATTCACTCTCTTCCACTTTTCTTTGAGAGAATCTTGACAATCTCTTCAGGAAAGAAATTGTCTTCTTTTCCATAGACCCTAGATCTCTCAGCTAATAGCTCATATAACTTAGAGTTTTTATTCAAAATAAGTTGTCTAGTCATGTATTCATGAGAGAATTCAGGTAGGAATTTTTCGAAAAAGTGTGAGAAGGGACCATGTCCAATGTCATGTAGCAAAGCAACACTTAAACATAAATCAATCTCTAGTTGATCTTCAGTGAGATTCAAGTCTCCTAGAGATAGGAAATGATTAATGAATTTGGAGGTTAGGGCATAGACTCCTAAAGAGTGGGAGAGTCTTGTGTGTGTCGCTCCGGGGAAGTTCTCTTTAAGTAGCCCTAATTGACTGATCTCTCCTAATCGTTGAAACTCAACTGTATTTAAGAGGGCATACAGTCAAAAGGAAGGGCCCTCAAAGGTTATTTCTCCATGTATTGGATCTTTGATAAAAGGTCAGCCACCTACCCTAGGAAGTTCTAAATGAATCTTTGAAAAAGAACGGAACATCTTATGCTCTCAAGCCATTTAATTATCTAATAAGTGTGAAATTTACTATTGAGTATTTGTGTTTACAAATTAATTTGTATAGGTTCTGTTTTATCTTTTGTCTTACAGTAAGCATAAGTAATTGTGTTATTGGAGAGAGTTGAAGGATGTAGAGTACAGTCTTCTTCTACCTCTAAATAACTGTTTTTTCAGTTAGTTATTCAGTGGGGATAGCTAGATAAGCTATCTTGAAATCCATTCATCAACCTAATGGATAGTTGTGGGTGAATGTTTGTATCTTGATACCTTAATCCTGAAACCCTTTCTATACTTACTGAATCTTCTGAATGATTTGTATCTGTTCCGGTGTATTCATAGAAATAGAAAATAGGTTTTGAAGAATCTTCTTTATTTCTACAAACATATAGTCTTTTATTCTCTTGTTCTTGGTTTCAAAAAGCTTTACAACTCTTATCTTCTTGTAATTCAGAGAGGCTAATACTAGTTTTTACTAAGGGCGAAGTCTTATTAGTTTTTGCATTATTAGTTATTAGAACTAAAGGAGTAACTGCGGAGGCAAGTAAGATGGGTGAGACTATAACCTTAATGAATCCAGAAAGACTGATTTACTTGCTTGTATTAACTAATTAAGGTCTTATTTTCCTGCACTACAGCAACTATTACTTCCGCCACCATTTTGACAATTAATTGTGGGGGCCACTCCATCTCTGTCTTTTATAAATTCTGTAATGCAACGACCATCGCTACTCATTTTTACAAAATCTTTGATAGTCTTAGGGGCTGGTCTCTGAACTATCCCTGAAATAACTCACCCCAGTCCTGTTACACCAATTAACACAGGAGCAAATATCTTAAAGGGGATCATAAAAACTTCCTAATTAGGTTAGAGGTGCAGTAACGCAACAATTGTTGCCAGTGCCCCCCCCGCGCTAACGGAACAACCAGATGAGAAAGGGGTAAAGCCAGTTATATCTGTCTTAAAAGAAGTAAAACAACTCTTAGATTCGTCTCAAGCGACCACATCCTTAAGAGTGAGTGGTCTTGGATGTTGCACAATACCTGAAATTACTCAACCAATACCTATTAAGGAAATTAAAGCTGGAGCAAAAAGCTTGAAAGGAATCAAAACTAAAAGTACTTAAATTAATTTTCTTATTTTTCTAAAGAGGAAGCTGTACAGCACTGACCACCATTTCCGCCCCCCCCAGTACAACCATGTATTTTGGGTTCATTTCCTTCTCTATCTTTTTTAAAGGAAGTAATGCACTTACCATCACTACTTAAATTAACAAAGTCTCTTATGGTAAGTTCAGGAGGTCTTTGAACTATTCCTGATATCACTCATCCTATTCCAGTCACGCCAATTAAGGCTGGTGCAAATATCTTAAAAGGGATCAAAGGAAACTAGAAAACTAATCAGTAAATATTATTTATCCACTTGCAGAGCAACAGCCTGAATCGCCCCCCCCGGTGGTACAAGATATCTTAGGTTGATTTCCGACTCTATCCACCTTGAATCCTTTAATACAACCCCCTGTTCCCATTTCTACAAAATCCATAATTGTTTTGGGGGCTGGTTTTTGAACAACTCCGGAGATGACCCATCCGACTCCAGTTAATCCAACTAATGCTGGGGCAAAGAACTTAAATGGAATCACAGGAATCCACTAAATTATCTATGAATTTTATTAGTTAAGGTCTTGTTTTTACTTATCTACCTTTACAAAAAAACTAAGTTAAAGAAAAGTTCATAGAGAAAGGTTTTTCATTTCTTTTTCCTTCACAAGACATTATGGTTTTCTCTCCAATAGTCTTTATTAATTTACATTCTTTATATGGATTTAAGTCTTGGGCATCAACTCAAGTGGAAATAATAGATGGTTTCATCTTTTCTTTTTGATTTCCTACTAGATTAATTTCTAAATATTGGTCTACTTGTTGCTCTCATTGTTTTTGCTTAAAACTTAAGCTGATTACTTTCTTAGCCTGTTGGGTACTTTTATTAAGGACTAGAGTGGCTTCAGAATCTTTTAATTGGTAGAAATAAAGATTTGGTATTGAAGGTTGATCTTTATCTTTACAGACAATTAATTCACTAAATTCGTTTAGTGAATTACTGTTATATTTCTCTAAGCTTCAACAATCTTTGGGTTTAGTGGCTCCTTGTCATTGGATCTGTCCTTTAGAAATTAATTCTGAGTTAAAGTCAATAGACTCAATGGTTACTTGTATATTATCTGGTCCGCCAGAAGATTTAGGTCAAAAAGCATAAGCAACTGGAACAACAGGGGTTCATATTGCTATTGAACCAAAAAGAAACTTTTGTAGTATTCCCAATTAATTATTTTTGACTTGAAATTCTTAAAAATGACCCCTCTTATTATATTTCGAAAACTAGATTTATAGATACTTATCCAATTTGATTATTGTGAAAGCTTTATTTAATTTACTAATTCTTTCACAATATAGATTGTTTGAAGAAAGATTAATACTACAGTCTTTCAATGGATCTAAGTTATTGATTCAAAAATACTTAATAGGGTCTTTAACTAATACATTAAGTGTTTGATTTCCTGCAAGATTAAATCTCAAGTGATAAGACTTATCTCTTTCTGTAACTAAGCTAACTTTATTAATCTTTCAGATGAATTTGTTAATGGTATTAGTTTCTTGAAGATAAAAAATAGGTTGTTTTTCTTTCTCGAAGGAAGAACAAACTAATCATTGCAAATCATTTAGTTTTTCTAATACATAACAATCACTGGAGAGTTCACTTAATTTTTTGGTTTCAGAGCTTATTTTTAAGTCACTAGCCCCTATTAAATCTTTGGTTGGCTTAACTAAAAAGAAGTAAGAGAAGGTACTGCCTGTAAGTCCAGCTATAAAAATAAGTTTCTTAATCATTATCTTGTCTAATTAGTTGCAAGACAAGAAACTGTAATTAATACTTTTAATTTTTCTATCTTTTGTTAAGTCTTTGAGGTCAGAAACTCTAATAAATTAACTTAGAGAAATTTTCTATATATACAAACATGATCCTTTACTGATGGGGAGATTGTGATCTAAAAAATAGAAATATTTAGTAAAAAAGAAATTTAAAAAACTAGTTGATTTTTAGTGTTTTATAGAGAAAATGTGACATTTGCTTTTTGCTTAACCTTGGTACTCCAATTTAAGTCAGATCCTGTTACTATGTTTAGGGAACATTCAATTTCTTTTTCTTTAACTTCACAACTTTTTAAGGAAACATTAATCCCTAATTTCTGTCCAGTATCCACTTGATCATAGATATGTCCAGTTCTAGCGCGAGTACTTAGACTATAAATCCTATTACCTCCTGAGTCTTTACGTACTGTCGCCCCGCTATCCCTGCAACTCATACTCATACCCCTAGACTCCCCCATATACCCTCCCCGAGCAACATCATATCGAATAGTAAGACTAAGACCACCACCTCTATTAGTCGAAACCCACAGATTCCCAGGACCGTGGTTCTTAATAGGGTCCCATCATTTTCAGTCTTGACCTTTTCATTTAAGTGAGACTTTTGTATCTACAGTAACACCCTGACCCTTTATTAAGTCATTCTTCTTATCACTCAACTCCGCAATTCATTCAAGCGAGACATCTCCGGCCCCTTTCTTCATTTCTCCCCATTTATAATCATTCCCACTACATTTAATTTCTGCACTTATTGGTTTAGGTATCTCTATATTTCAGGGTAGTATGGGTAGGTATTAAAAGAGAAATAGCTTATTTTTATGTCCTCAAAAATTTAGATAAACCTTTTTATAAATCTATTAATAGACTGTCAGCAAAATATCTTTTAAGAGAATAGGAAATAGTTAAGAAAATTTCTTAGAAAGCCACCCCCTAAGTATCTTGTTAACTATTTAATTAATCTTTGTTACTACGTTTAGGGAACATTCTATTTTCTCTTTTTCTGTTTTTCTACACTTCTCGAGCGACACTTCAAGATTTAAGGATCCGTTATTATCTTTTTTTCATTCTCCATGCCCAGCTCCCCTCATCGTTTCACTGTATACCCTTAACCTTCCACTCGTCTTAGTAACTAAACCCTCTTCACCACAAGTTAATTCACCAAGTTCAGTGTTTCCATAAGATCAATAATCACTCCCTCGTCTAATCACACCTGGAATTCATCTCATTTGAATAATCACTACTTTTTTAGCTCTCGTCACATCAGCAATAACATCTAATTTCTCATTAACCTGTCCTCCTGTAAGGGGTCATAATCCCTTTCCGCCAGTATCTTTTTTAATAGAAATTTTCGTTGTTTTAGAGACTTTCTGCCCTTTTTTTAACTGCTCCTTGTCGTTATTTTCCAAATTCAATGTTCAACTAAGAGTCTCATCAGTATGTTGCTTGCCTTTTCTCCCTTGAGTCCAGACATCTCCACTACATTTAATCTCTGCACTTATTGGATTAGGTATCTCTATATTTCATTTATGGGTTGGGGTCTTATCGGCTGTTTCAGTAGAGCGATTGTTGGAGAAAGTAAATTAAATTCAAAAATTATTTTCAGATTTAAATTGTGGTTTTTAAATTTCAGGACAACCACTGTTGGCATTAAAGCACAAAATAGAAGATATTCCTATCATTTTTTAAAAACGTATCTCAGAGGAAATTCTGAGATAAATACCTTAATTAATAAATATTTTTGTCTAGAAAATTCAGTAAATATTTAGATCTATTAAATTTTTAGGGATTATTAGTTACTACGTTTAGGGAACATTCTATTCGATCTCCCTCTTTTCTGTCACAACCCTTTAATGAAACACCAATGTTCAACTCTCTTCCGACATTTACTTTGTCATATCTCCCCTCAGAACTAGCTCGAGTATCTAGACCATAAAGTCGTTTTCCTCTAGATCCCTTATTAATTATGTTTTCTTCAAGCGGACAACCTAAACTGATTGCACCTGTATGCCCCGTGT
>NZ_QKVO01000030.1 GCF_003265155.1 Mycoplasma wenyonii
TCCCCTCTAAACGCACCAATTTAAGACTATCTATTTAATTACACTAAACTTTCCTATCTCTTTGTCTAACAAGAATTTGATAATTCCTGTAGGTCCATATCTGTTTTTTCCTATCTTTAAAGAGATTTCTGTAGAGTAATTAAGTTCTTCATCTCCAACCATTTCTATTTCTTCTTCACCCGCCTCAACAACTTCTTTAGTCTTTTTTCCTAGACTTGGAAATAAGAAGATGACTATGTCTGCGTCTTGCTCAATGGAACCAGAATCTCTTAAGTCAGAGAGAACAGGAGTTTTATCTGAACCTCTTCTTTCCTCTAGCTTTCTATTCAATTGAGACAGGGAAAGAATACAAATATTCAACTCCATCGCAAGAATCTTTAGTTGTCTGGAAATTAAACTGATTTTTTGAGTAGGATTTAGATTATTTAACTCTTTGTCTAAAGGTAGATTAATTAACTGTAAATAGTCAATAATTACTAGCTTTAATAAGTACTTACGGGCTCATAATTTAACAGTTGCAATTATTTTTCCTAAGGTGATATTGACATCATCACAAAATAACAAGTTGGCTTCAGAGAGTTTTTTCTTGGAATTCTCTATTATTTCCAAGTAAAAATCTTGGACTTTCTTCCCTTCAGAGAGTTTTTGAAGGGTATTCAGCTTTGTTTTAGAGTCGATTGCAATCAATTTCTCAATAATAATTTCATTAATCATTTCTAGAGAGAAAATTCCTATGGCATTCTCTCCCTCAGCTTTAAAAGGGGGAGAG
>NZ_QKVO01000031.1 GCF_003265155.1 Mycoplasma wenyonii
CTCTAAAGCCAGTGATGTTATTTAGTTGAAAGATTGAGTTATTAACTTCTACTTCTTTAGGGGATAAATAAATTCCCTCAAAGATATTGGATTTTCCCATAAAGTTAGCTACTCATTCGTTACTCGGCGCATCATAAACATCTGAAGGAGTGCCAAACTGTTCTATCCTTCCTTTTCTTAGTACAACTATCTTGTCAGAGAGAAGTAAGGCTTCTTTTTGATCGTGTGTAATCAACAAGAAGGTCAGCTTAAGTCTTTGATGTAACTTCTTTAACTCTATTTGCATTTTCTCTCTCATATCCTTATCAATAGCTGATAAAGGCTCATCTAAGAGAACTATTTGCGGTTCCATGATGAGAGCTCTAGCCAAAGCTACTTTCTGCTTAGTTCCTCCTGATAGTGTGTCTATCGCAGATTTCTCATATCCTGTGAGTCCAACTAAGGAAATGAGTTTGTTTACCTTATCTGCGATTTCAGCAGAGCTAAAAGCTCTAGCTAAATACTTGTAATTAAGTTCTTGTTCCTTAAGAATGGGAAAATACTCTCATCAAGATTTCCAATACTCTAAATCTAGGAGCTTAGATCTAATAATTCCTAGATAAAAAATAATTAGTTTCTTATGTAAGTATCTATTCTTTCTTAGTTGTTTTTTTTCAGTTATTCCTAGATGGTTAACTCATTTCTTAAGTAAAT
>NZ_QKVO01000032.1 GCF_003265155.1 Mycoplasma wenyonii
GCTTTTCAATAAACTCACTTCCCATTGCAAAAAAACTTCTACCTCTGTATTTTTCTTCTAATAGTTCAAAAAATAGATCATATGGTGATTGAATTTTTTTAAAGCCGTTATTTGCCTGCCAGTTTTGAATAAATCTTCTAAATTCTTCAAGCTTTAATTGATTTATTTCTACATTTTCTAGGCAATTTATATTTGTGTGAGATGTTTCAAAAATTTTTTCTGTTGAAAAACGATTATCTAAGTTATCAATTTGTTCTTGATATCAATTCTTTAAAAGCCTGTTCTTAGAATAATTTGTTATTTTTTCTCTGAATAGTTTTTTAATTTCGTCAATTTCATTTCAAGAAAACTTGTAGTTGTCTCAGTAACATTGTTTCTCTTTGCACCAATAAATTAGTTCTTCTAAAGTTCTAACTTTGTCATTGTTGGCATAGTGTTTATTTTTGATGGATTTGGTAGTAATGAATTGTAAATTGAAATCTGCACTTTCCGCGAACAAATCAGAAGGTAAATTGTGATTCAAAGTTAAAAGAAAGATTTTGTCCGGTTTTGGCTTTAATCTATCTAAATCTTGCGCTATTCTCGCATAAAAAGAGTCTTCTTCCTCCGGATTCCCGTTTCTTGAAAATATAAAAATTGTTTC
>NZ_QKVO01000033.1 GCF_003265155.1 Mycoplasma wenyonii
TAGAGAGAAAGAAACTAGGAGATCTTGTAACTATAGTCGGGGGAGGAACTCCCTCTACAAAATGCCCAGAATATTGAACTAAAGAAGGCGGAATTCCTTGGATAGGAATAAGTGATTTAACTGCAAATAAAGGGAAATTCATTAATAAAGGAGAGATAAATATTACCGAGGAAGGAAAGAGGAATTCTAGTACCAGATTGATTTCCAAAAATTCAATTTTGTTTTCTTGTGCGGGCACCAATGTCGGTAAGATGGGAATGAATGATAAAGAATTGTGTATATCGCAAAATTTTTTTGGGATTTATCGTTCAAAATATCAAGAAAATTATTATTACTGATTTTTAATCAAAATTAATGTCACCTCTTTACAAAGGCGAAGTTTTGGGACTGTTATAAATTTAATTAGCCAAAAGAATTTCAGAGAATTTGAAGTTCTTCTTCCCCCACAAAAACTAATTGAAAAATTCAATAATTGCTGTAAGCCTTTCTTTCAAATTCAAAAAACTAATGAAAAAGAGATTAGAGAGTTACTTAAATTACAGAAATACTTTATTGAATTAACTAATTAACTTCTATAAGTGCCGTTTCCTAATGCTAAAGTAACTGTTTCTTTTTGATTCTCCTGTGTATCCGAATTACCTTC
>NZ_QKVO01000034.1 GCF_003265155.1 Mycoplasma wenyonii
GTCTAGTTATTAATCCAGTTTCTTATCTACTTTTTGGAACTCAACTTGCATAGCTGATTGTTGCCCCCCCCGCCAGTAGTAGTCTCAGAGCTCTTTCAAAAATCACATAACTGTAAATCTCTTTTTTCATATTTCTCTCATAGATCCTTAAATTTCAATGAGTTTTGTCCACTACTTCCAGAAGAAGAATCACTTGCACTCTCTAACTTAAATTCAAACTTTTTGTCTGTTGTAGGTTTAAGTGAAATCAAAACAGGATTTTGATTAGTTTGCTGACCATTTGTACCATGAACCATTTGTCCGTTCTGTCAAGAGAACTCCTGTAATTTCCCATAATAATCAGCAAAACTGTAATCTATATTTCCCTCTATAGAACCTTTCTTTATTTCTTCTAGCTTTATCTCCGCTGAACTCCCGTTGTCAGCTTGTACTTGTGCTGTCTCACTACCAGTAGTTAAAGTAAGACTCACCTGAGTAGGTACTAATAAACAATTAGGTGATACTGGATTAGTAGAAATAAAAAATTCCTTTAATACAGACTCGCCATTACTTTTTTCTTTCACTTCACACTTCTTTTGAAATTGATTTTTTCAACCAGAACTATCATCTAAGTCTTTAACTAATGGAGGGT
>NZ_QKVO01000035.1 GCF_003265155.1 Mycoplasma wenyonii
CTACAGAGAAAAACTAATTGGCTAAAAAGAAAGATTTAAAGACTTAAGAGACTCCTATTTTTTTGTAATAATTCATCTTCTAACTAAATTAAGTAATTACTCGATTTATTAAATAACCCTTAATTATAGGTCTTATAAAAATTAATTCATAATTCTATGGCAATTCTTTAAATCTAGAAGATTATTTCTTCTTTTAATTGCTCTTGTAATTACTTTGATGACTTAGTACCGACGCTTGGTGCAAAATATAACACAGTTGCAAGAATTGACGTTTTAACAGTTGAAATTAATTTTTCAAGTTTTTGTATTTCTTCTACTATACCAGAAACTTTCTTATATGCTTTAATTTCTTGAAAAATAGATTTAATGTTTGAGACAATACTTGACTTTTTAGTTTCATAATCAAATAAGTCTGTAGGTATATTTAATTGATTATTCTGCAAATTTTTTAGTTCTAATTTGCTTTCTTGTAGCTTTTCTGATTCCTCAAAAATTATTTGCAAACCATCTGCTTTCTTGGAAAAATCTAATTGCAGGTCCTTAATTTTTGTTTCTTTTTTAGTTAAGAATGCCCCCCCCGCTTAAGATTTGCTAGAGCGCTTGAAGAATGCAAGTTATTT
>NZ_QKVO01000036.1 GCF_003265155.1 Mycoplasma wenyonii
ACTTCAGGAAATATGCCTGAGGTAGGGAATCGGAAGTTAAAAGGTTAAAAGAAGTTAATTTAGTGAATACCATTGTTAAATTGATGACTGGTGAATCTGTTGGGTTTCCTTGTGTTAGTTATGGGCAAGAATCGTTTGTTGCTGATGGTTTATTTGATGAATGCAAGAATACTCCGTGATGAGAAAAGGATGAAATTAAGGTTAAGTCTGTTTTGAAAAGTGTTGTACCAAGCTTTGCTAAAGGAAAGATTCCGACACAAAAAAGGAAGGGTGGTTGGAAATCTCAACAGGAAGCTGGAGATAATTGATCAAAAATATACAACGAAAATTTTGATGAATCTAAAGTGATTAATGAAAAATGTGAACCAGACAATTGATGGTCTTTATTTACTGATCAGGAATTGAAGATACGACAAGAAGTATGTGATTTAATAATCAGACCTTGATTTAAAAATTATTTTTTATTGAAAAAACTTATTAATAAAGAAATTTGTTTTGTTTTTTATATTTTTTAATTAATAGATATATATCAAGGTATTTGTTTTATATATATATTTCTTGAAAAGATATTTGGCACATGTGTTTTCTTAAATAAATATCAGTTTTGATGG
>NZ_QKVO01000037.1 GCF_003265155.1 Mycoplasma wenyonii
TTATTACCAAATAACTTGTCTAGTAGATAGTCAAAGATTGAGTCAAAAATAAATAGTCTTTGACTACTTTTAAAGTCAAAACCATTACTTCTGATATTTAGATTGATTTTTTTGTTTTCTAGTAAAGAATTAACTGATTTATGATATTTAGAAAATAATTTGTCATGTTCAGATTCTTTTGGAGTCTGTGCAGGTTCAGTTGAGTTAACTTGTACAGCTACTGTAGCAGTTTGAGTTGATTTGTTCTCTGACTTTAGGAATTTATTGAAAACATCTTCTTGTTGAGGGAATCTTCCTTTCTCTTTGCCATTATCAGACAAGTTAATTTCATAGGGCCAAGGAGAAACTAGACCTTGTTTAGATTCTGATTGAGGTTCCTTTTTATCAGTACCTGTTATAGTTCATTCCCTAGAACTATATTGTTCAATAATTTTTTTTCTTAAGGTAAAGAGTTTGGAATTTAATTCACTTTCTTCTATTAAGGTAAATAAGTTAGTTAATAATTCTTTGAAATTATTGAAATACTCTTTTTCTTTTAGATGAAGGAATAAAAGACTCTTTTCTCCTTCTTTTAGGTAGTATTCAACCAATAACCTAT
>NZ_QKVO01000003.1 GCF_003265155.1 Mycoplasma wenyonii
CTGGCTCTTCTTCACCGAGGCCGGAAGAAGACTTCTATCAAGAACCAGTTAAATTTCTTTACGGAGATCCAGATATAGAGAAATGTTTACAAAGTAATGGAATTGGAGGAGATCAAGAAAAAAAATGTTCTGTTGTCTTTGAAAAAGGATTAACTGATTTTCAAAACCTAAACCTTACTCTAGCTTTTGAAAGATGAAAGAGTAATTTCTAGAGTATAGAAGAGAAATTAATACTAGGAATTGAATGTACCTGTGATGATAGCTCTGTAGCTATCTACTCAATTAAGGAAAAGAGAATACTAGGAGAATCTCATTATTCCTCTAGTAAAGAACACACTAAATTCGGGGGAATAGTTCCAGAAATAGCTGCAAGAGCTCACGAGAGACACTTAATTCCATTAATTGAAAATTGTCTCAACAAAACAACTCTAAAACTCTCAGACATTAACTATATAGCTTATTCAGCTTGCCCCGGGCTAGAGTCTTCTTTATTAGTTGGAAAGATGATAGCCACTACATTATCTATCTCATTAAAGAAAAAGTTGATTCCTGTAAATCACTTAGAGGCACATGTATATTCAATTGGCTTAACTAAAGAAATTAAGTTTCCTTCCTTGTCACTATTAATTTCAGGAAAGAATACTATTATTTTTCTCTTAAAAGATAGAAATAATATAGAAGAATTGGAGAAATGTCAAGATTGTGCCTTAGGAGAGAGTTATGACAAAATAGCCAGAATAATGGGTTTTGAGTATCCGGGAGGACCTCAATTAGAGAAATACTATAGAAAGAGAATAAACCTAGAAGGGTTTTACTTAACTAAAAGAAGTAGAAACACCTCTCAGTTGAGCTTGAACTTCTCGGGTTTAATTACCTCTTCTTCTAGGATTTGAAGGAAATTATTAGAGACCCCAACTTACTCTTTAGAAGAAAAGAAAGAGATACTAAGCACTTCTTTCCAAGAGGAAGTATTACTCATTCTTTACTTGAAACTTAAGTATTGGGCTAAAAGATTTAATTTATCAGAGATATATTGTTCTGGAGGGGTTAGTAGAAACTTAGTCTTAAAAGAACAATTAACTAATAAGTTAGCCTCAGAGGGACTAAATGTATATTTTGTAGATGAGAAATTCTCAGAAGACAATGGGGCTATGATAGCTTATAGAGCTAGTTTGTTACTGTAATGACTAAGCTAGTTAGGAGTGCTGAGGCAGTTGGCAGAGGACATCCAGATAAGATAGCTGATTTAATTGCAGACAGCCTTCTAGATTCTTTAATTGAAAAGCTAGGAATTAAAGAAACAAGATTATCTGCAGAAGTCTTAGTTAGTTATAAAAAAGTATTAATAGCTGGGGAAGGAAGCTCTCATCCTGAAGTAGATTTCTCTGAAATAGCTAAGAAGATACTTTATCTTTCTGGATATGAATCTAATAAGTTTGAAATACTACTAGATTACAAAGAACAATCTAAAGAACTTTCACAATTAACTACTGGTTGTAATTACAGTAATGACCAAGGCATAGTTTTTGGATATGCTTCCAAAGATTCAGAGGAGCTTCTCCCTTTAGAACATTTATTAGTTAAGAGATTAGCTTTAAAGATCTTTAAGTTAAGAGAGGATGGGACCTTTTGATGAGCTAAGGAAGACTTTAAACTGCTGGCTCAACTAGAGTTAACTTACAGCGATTCTCATAGATTGGAGAAGGCAAGACTTGCTACTTTAGTTTGTTCTATTCAACACTTAGAGGTAATAACTAGAGAACAAATTGAAACAGATTTAAAGATTAAAGCCATCTTCCCAATCTTAGAAGAGTTAGATATATTGTTTGACCCTAATACCTCTTGATTTATTAATACTTCTGGAAGTTTTTTGATTGGGGGATTAAAGGCTGATAGTGGCTCCACTAACAGAAAACAAATTGCAGATTCTTTTGGACCTATTGCACATCATGGAGGGGGAGGCCTTAGTGGAAAGGATCTGACAAAGATAGATAGACTAGGCGCCTATTATGCTCGCTGAGTAGTAAAGAATATTGTTGCCTCTGGATTAGCGCAAGAGTTAGAGCTCAAAATTGTATATGCAATTGGGCAACCAGAAGCTATTTCCTATTTAATTACTAGTTCCAAAAAACTTCAATTTCCTTCAGAGAAGATAACCAATTTAATTAAGTCTTGCTTTCCAACCAAAGTTAGAGATATCTTTAATTACTTCACTTCCTTTAAGTTTTCTTTTGCTGAGTTAGCAGAAGAGTCTCATTTTGGACTAAATCCCGAGTTACCTTGAGAACAATTAAATAAAGTTCAAGAGATTCGTGATTGATCAAACAAGCTTTAAGGAACTAGAAAGATTAATTAAGGAGTCTTCCTCGAGAGAGGAACTTGACTCTGTATTTAAGAATTGGAGAGCCCAACACACTCTCCCCATCAGAGAAAAAATTAAGCAAGAAAGTTCTACAGAAGAAAAGAAGAGACTTGGCTTATTACTTAAAACCCTGACTGAACAATCTCAGAAGATGTATGAGACCAGAAAACTGGATTTCTCTAGTTGAAATACTCCCTTTTATGAAGCCAGAGAGTTAGAATCTCAGGCTGAAACAATAAGTCCTAACTATTCTTCCAAGAATTTACTAACAAAAGTCTTTGAGAGTGTTTATAACTTCCTAGAGACTAATAATTTTTATTTCTATGAGGAAAGTGAGATAGTTAAAGTTAGAGAAAATTTTGACTCTTTGTTAATTCCAGAAACACATCCCGCTAGAGCAGAGAGTGATAGTTACTTTCTTTCAAATATTGAGTCAGAGAAAACAGCTATTTTCCCTAGATTCAATAAATATAGGTTCTTAAAGAGTAGTTCTGAGTCTTTAATGTTAAGAACTCATACAACCACCAGTACCTTAAAACTCTTGAGAAAATACAAAGGTAAAAAGTTCTTAGGAGCTTCTATGGGAAATGTATATAGAAAAGAAGACAATGATTCTACTCACTTGTCTCAGTTCAATCAATTAGATTTGGTTTGAGTTGATAAGAGATTGGATATTGCTAACCTACGAGAGTTAATAGAAAATCTACTAATTTCTCTATTATTTGAAAAGGATTCTGAAATTAAGAATCACTATAGACTAAGACCCTCTTATTTCCCCTTTACCTCTCCATCTTATGAAGTAGATTTGGAATGCAATTGCAAAAAAGCTAAAGATTGTTGTTTGTGTAAAGGGACAGGATGAATAGAGTTATTAGGTTGTGGATTTCTAAGACAAGAGATCTTAGAGAAAACACACTCTAACTGTGTAGCTATAGCTTTGGGAATTGGAATAGAGAGACTCACAATTCTTAAATATGGAGTTAAGGATGTAAGAGAGTTATATAGAAACAATTTCTCTAATTTAGTAGTTTCAGCTGTTTCTTAATTTCTTGTTATTATCTGATAGTCTTTTACATTTTTTTCTCCCTGAGTTAAAGAAAGCAGGGTCAGCCGAGTTAGAAAATTACTTAACCAGCATTCAACTAGAGATAGTTGAAACTTGAGAACCTAAAGTAAAAAATCCTCATCCTCTAAAAGTTTTAAGTGCCTCTCTAGCAGATGAACAAAAATATAGATATGAGTTATGCAGCTTAAAGACAGGAAATATTTTCTATTCCTATTCTGATTTGGATGAATTAGATATAAATAAGGTTGTTTTTGTTTCTAATCAGTCAATACCAAATAATTCTGTAATTGAAGATAAGAAGTTTCTTGCCTTTTCAGATATTTTTGAAGAAAGAAGTTTAAAGTCTAGAGCTCCAAAGGTAGTTCCGATAGTTATAGATTCAACAGACTCTCTTTTTGAAGAGTTACTTAAAGTTAATTTCTTTTTTCCAACTAGGTTCTATAGACTAAAACAGATATACAAGTATTGTGATTTTTCTACAACTTGAGTTGTTGCTCAAGAACTATCTTTACCAGCCAATATCTCTCCTAAAAAATTTGATGATCATAAATTAGAAGAGATATTTCCAAATAACTCTACAGGGAACTTACTAATCTCTATATTCCTAAAGTCTCTCCAATTGAAGGTAGAAAATAACTATCAAGAAAGAGCTCAATTGTTAGTAACTAATTTATTTGGAGAGTATCTGAACTTTGTCTTCTCCCCTTTTGAAACAAAGCCTCAAAAAGCCAAGATAACTTCCCAAGTTAAGCTAAAGAAACTCCTTCCTATATTTTCAGAGCTTAAGGATAATTGAGAAGAACAAGTAGTTCCAAGACTTTCAAAAGTTCACTTTGTTTTTAGAGCCACAGGTTTTGGAAAGAAAAAAGAAGAATGAGAGATTCAATGACCCCCTTGGTACTTTAAGAAAAGCCTTCCTCCTATTTCTGAGTTACTAGTTAAGTTAATTCCTTTAGATCAGTCTCCAATTCTACTAGGCTCAAGTAGCTCTAATTTAGGAGAATTCAATCCATATGAGCAAGCCTCTCAATCTAGACAGATAATTAATTTTTTAGTTCAAATTAGGTCTTATTTAAGAGAAAAGGGTTTTGTTGAGTGTCATTCTGTGAAATTTATAGAAAAAGAGAAAAACTTTAAGTTACCTTCTGTAGTTTTGACTAGCAATGCAGAGGTTAGTTTGAGAGATCATTTACATTGTTCTTTAGCCAAAGTATTAATTGAGAACTTAAATCAATCTAATGAGTTGTATCCAGCATTTGAACTTTCTTTTTGCCCTTGATCCAGCATTTGAAAACTAGGACTAGCTGTAGTAACTAACTTTGCGTTGAATAAAGATGAAAAACTTTCTCCTTATAATTTTTCTTCTCTTAAGCAACTAGTATGTGAGATGATGAGACATTTATTCAACAAAGTAGTTGAATTTAAGGAATTGCCTCCAGAAGAAAGATATATTTCTAGTTGAAAAGCAACTAAGATTTATAGATTAACTTTTAATTCCAATAATCAAGAAGAGGAACTTGGAGAACTTTTGGTATTTAGAGAAGAACAATTGGAACTCAGAAAGAAGGAGTTAATTTCCGTAAACTTAAGTATCTCTGTAAGTAATAACAAATAATAAAATAAAAATTTATGAAATTTGTATTTTTTCTAAAGAATGCCGATTAATAAAGAGCTATTAGAGTTATCTATTCAGGAGTGTTATTCAAACTTTTTAGATTACCTTAGATTAGTTAATAATTTCATAAAGAACTCTAGAGCTTTTTGAGTAGGGGAGTTAGATTGGGGGGACATAGAAAAGATAGAACTTCAATCCAATAATTATTACTGTAAGCATCTATTAAATATAGAATGGCACTGTACTAAAAACGCACCTTCTAATACCAAACTAAGATTTTTTCTTGCTTTATTACTCTCCCTCAAAGATTTGGAAAGATGTTGTGATTATCTATATTCAATTTCTAAGATTGCATTGCAAGATAAAGAACACAAATTAAAGACAATAATTTTGAATTCAGAGCTTTGAAAGTTTATATTAGAGTACTTTCAAAGCATTTATTTCTTATTTAGAGATTCTTCTGGAAAGATAGCACAAAGAGAGTTTCAAAAAATATTTTTTGAGAAATCTAACTTACACTCAAAACTGACTGCTATTTCTAAAAAATTAAATAATGAGTTACTTGTTAGATGGGGACAAGATGTTCTTAATAGTATTAAGGAACAAACTATTAGTGAAACAGCGCAACTAGAGTTAATGGAACAATTACTATTTCTGTCTAAGTTGCTTCAATACATTTTGGTTAAGACTGATAGATTCTTGGATCATTCCTTTAATATTGTGGAAAACTTTTACTATATTAAAAATCAAGAGGTACAGTTAAACTATGACCTTGCTTTATTAAGCGAAAGCCATAGAACAGATTAAAAAACTTAACTGAAATATAACGACTATTTAGGGACCAATTTAAAGGCACCCTTTGCGGTTGCTTTTAAACAGCCTGGCCCTCAAGTTTCCATTAAAGCCCACAAAAAAGCTCATTCAACTCTTGTTAAAGTCAGCTTTTACAAAAGTCAATTATTAGATAAACTGAATGAATTAATTCTGGATATAGCCGAGAAATATAAAAGCTTGTTCTGACTTACTGAAGATGTACATAAAAAGATACTTTATTTCATTGAAGAGCCAGAAGACACTGATCCTAAGACTTTAGTAGGTTATAAAAGAAAAGAATATAAGAGATATCAACAGTTTTTATCTAAGAAATATAAGCCAACAAAACACTTTAAAGTCCCTTTTATACCTTCATCTTTTTCCGCTAAAGCCAGTACTCAAAATTACCAAGAAATTATTGAGTACTTTAAAGGACTATATTCTGCCGAAAATAAATAAATCTTGGTTTGATTCAAATAGCTCATAAGTTCTTTAAGCACTCAGAGCATTGTTTAGATCGTTCTTGCCAGTGTAAGACCTGAAGTCGATTAAAGAAAATAGACTATAACAATTGAACTCAACAAGAAAAAAAAAGCTTTAAGCAGTTAAAAAAGAAACACTCTAAATTAACTGTTAATAAAGTAGTTAAGTTAAATGAGAAACACAAAGGTTCTATAGTAAATGAGAATAATCCAGGCTATGCCATTGAATGCAGAAATTTAGAGAAATGATACGTTAACAAAAAAACAGGAGAATACACCAGAGTATTGAAGAATCTAAATCTAAAGGTTAAATATGGAGAGCTAGTAGTTATTCTAGGGGAATCTGGTTCCGGTAAAACAACTCTCTTGAATATTCTTTCAGGAATGGAGAGAGCTTCCAATGGAGAATCAATTGTTTTTTCACACTCTTTAATTTCTATGGATCAACAACAAATGACTCAATTTAGAGCCAAATATCTTTCTATTATTTTCCAGAACTATGCTTTAATTCCAGAACTAACAGTTAGAGAAAATATTCAAGTTGGACAAAGAATCCAAACTAATGTTCGAAAAAGATTAGATATTGATAGAATTGCAGAACATTTAAAGATTACTCCCCAAATGTCAAAAGTTCCCAAAGCCTTGTCCGGGGGCCAACAACAAAGAGTTTCCATTGCCAGGGCTTTGGCTAAGAATCCACAATTAATCTTTGCTGACGAGCCTACTGGAGCTGTGGATGCCGATACTTGTCGAGACATCTTAAATATTTTTGTAGATATAAATAAGAGTTTTGGAACAACAATCTTATTAATTACTCACAATAGGTTAATTGCAAAGATAGCTAACAAGGTCATACATATAGATAGGGGAATGATAGTTTCAACTATTTCTCAGATCCCTATGCACCCTAATCAAATTGACTGACATGGTTAGCTCTTAAATGTTTTTTAGTCCTCAAATTAATTTATTTGGAAAAAAAACCTTTGAGAAAAAAGGGGCTCTTCCAGTCAAGGAAATAAGAGTACCAAACCAAGTTGCGTTAGTCGAGTCACTAAAACAATTTGAACTTAAGAGAGCTAAATATAGAAGTGACTTTCCCCTAAGATATTGGCTGTCAAACTACAACTTTCTAATTAATCTATTCTTTTGACTATTTTTCATTTGGAGCTTTTGAGTGCTGAGCTCTATGTGATTTCCCACCAGTTCAGTCCCAATAGTTCACCCACACAACTTCACTATTCTCTTTGAAACAGCATTTGCCTATATATTCAGAAAACATAATCTAGAGTCTCTATATAAAAACTATCAACTACAAGAACCTAAGTGACATAATGATGCCTACTACTTTATTGCTTTAGCTGGATTCCTAGTATTTCTAGGCATATATCTCTTATTTATTCTCAAAGATTTTTTTGTAGAAATAGAAAGCATTCTTTCCAAAAACAGAATAGGAATACTTATGGGAAAAAACAAAAGATTTATGAAAAGAACTTACAAGGTAGTATTTATTCAGCTTTTGAATATTGCCTGAACTTCTTTTGCTTCAGTAATGATCTTTGGAAAAGGATTCTATGTAGACAAGGTTGATCAGACTAATGCATATACTCTTTTCTTTGGTTGATCTAAACCTAAGACACAGGGAATTACCTCAGATTTACCTTTCACTCCACAAGGCCACATTACCTTTTGGTTTAATGTTGTCTCTTTTATAGCCTCTATCTGACTCTATAGAAGATATCTCAAAGAATTCTTTGCCGGCAATCTTTTCTTTCTTCCATTCTTAAGAAATATCTTTATGCAACTTCAAACTTCCTTTAAATCAACTCAGCCCACAAAACAAAAACTACAAAAGAAAAGAACTAAACCCATGAAAATTACTAAGAAAGAGCTAGAAAGATTAGAGAAAGAAAATAAAAACCTCCCTTTTATTCACCTGAAAGATGTAAATAAGAGATTTGGGAATTTTCATGCTTTAAAAGACATCAATCTAAGTATTAATAAGGGAGAGTTCATTTCCATACTAGGACCCTCTGGTTCCGGTAAAACCACCCTTATTAACTTATTAGCTGGGATTGATATTCCTACTTCAGGCTCAATGGTTATTGATAAGTGCAATACCTCTTATTTTTCAGATCATGAACTCACAGCCTTTAGAAGAGAGAAAATTGGATATATTTTCCAGAATTATGCTTTAATTCCTTATTTAACCGCCAGAGGGAATATAGAACTTTCTACAGCATTAAGAGAAAAGATGAAGAGCTTTAGTGAATCTTTCGTCTCTCTTACAAAAAGATTTAAGGAGTTTAGAGCCGTTGGATTTAACTACTTAACTGCTATTAAAGAGGTAATTAAGAGTATTTTTTTAGCTCCAGAAAGCCATGATGTTGATTACCTATTAAATATCTTTAACTTACTTCCACATGAAAACAAGTATCCTAATCAATTGTCTGGGGGCCAACAACAAAGAGTTTCTATTGCTAGATCCTTAATTAAGAGACCTAATATTCTCTTCGCAGATGAAGCAACAGGGGCTCTAGACCATGCAACTGCCAAGATTATTCTTCAGTTCTTCAAGTTAATTAATAAATATGCTAGAACCACTATTATCATGATCACTCACAACCCAGTAATAGCCACTGTTACTGATAGAGTAATAAGAATAGATGGAGGGAGAATTGTTGAAGACTATAGGAATCCTAATCCAGTTTCTATAGATAGCCTAACTAATCTTTAGTATTTTTAAGATTTCTTTCGCAATAGAGTAAATTACTGGAACAGCCACTGAGTTACCAAATTGTTTATAGGCTTGTGTGTCACTAACAGGAATTAGAAATTCTTCAGGAAAGCCTTGCAATCTAGCCGCCTCTCTTGGAGTTAGTTTTCTAGGATTCTTTCCTTCTTGTTTAATTAATATTTCACTGCCATCTTTGTAGTATCTAGCAGAGATAGTATTGGTATATTGACTATTTTCATCAAATAGAGAAAAACCAAACCCTTTACCTTCCAAAGTATTCTTTTTCTTTCTTCTTTGATGTCCCTCTCAGAGTTGATCTGAAATAGTGTATTTACTATTAAATTCTTTTTCTAAGATATTTCCTACTTTTATTCCTGAGACTATAGGTTTAGGCTGTTGGAAGTCCAAATAGTTTTTTACTAGAGATTTATGAAATCCTACAATGTATATTCTTTCTCTTTTTTGAGGTACTCCAAAATCTATGGCATTTAAGACAAATACATAGACATGATAATTTAGATTTTCAAGAGACTGAAGAATAGTGTGTAAGGTATCTCCATTATTGTGAGTTTTTAGATTTTTGACATTTTCAAGCAAAAAAGATTTAGGAGTTTTGTCTTTCAATATTCTTACTATTTCAAAGAATATGGAGCCCCTTTGATCTTTAAATCCTTGTTTCTTACCAGCCTTACTAAAAGCTTGACAGGGAAAACCAGCAACCAGAACATCATGATTAGGGATATTGGAAGAAGAAATAAGTTGAATATCTCCATCAAGCTCTTCTCCGAAATTAGCTAGATAAGTTTGTTTAGCGAATTTATCTATTTCACTTCCAAAAACTGTCTGAAATTTCCCAGTTAAATGAAAACCCAGTCTAGTTCCTCCTATTCCAGCAAATAAATCAATAATCTTGTACTTTGCATTTAGGTTATTCGGGAAAGGAACATACTGATAATTTAAGAGTTCTTGTTTTGAAGTATTTCTGTTTAATTTCATCAATAATATATTTTTGAATTAAGCAGAAATTAAGCATAATTTTTTTCTAAAAATACCTAAATCAACAAATAAATTCTCTTTATTTATTTTTTTCTAGTGAAAAAAGTAGAGATAGAATGCAAAAAATATTTGCTAAATTAGGTCTGAATTTAAAAAATCTAGATTTCTTTATTGCTAATGCCAGTCAATCAATTCATGCAATAAGACAAGAAAGCTTTAAAGATTTACAAGAACAAGAAAAGCAAGCATGAGAGAAATTTTTTAGTTTTTGTATTTCAAGGACAGAAATACAAGAAGATCCAGAATTGAGAAACATAGTATTAAATTTTTGCAATCAATTTCATCAGGATATTTATGAATTCAATTTATCTTTGACTCAAAGCAGAAGGGTTAAAGCCGGCAAAGAGTTAGAAAATATTGTTGAATTAATTTTCAAGGCTTGTGATATTCCAATCAAAAAACAAGGAATTATTAAAGAAAAAGGTGTTAAGAAAATAATAGATCTAATTTCTCCAAGCCCAGAGAATTATCAAATTAATCCTGAAAAAGTAATTTTGATTAGTTGTAAAACCACTTTAAGAGAAAGATGGCAAGAAGTTTTAGAAGAAATTAGAGACATACAAGGACCTCAAATTTTTCTGGTTACTTTAGATGAAAAATTTCCAGACAGTTTACTAAGTTCTTTTCAAAAATTCAATATTCAATTAGTAGTTTTAGAAACAGTAAAGAGAAATTATTTAACTAATAAATGCATTATTTCTTTAGAAGAGTTGCTGAAAATTAGTAGAAAAAATTATTTATATTGACTAAATTACAAGTATTAAATACATAAATGGTGGAGACTATGGGGCTCGAACCCACGACCTTCTGAGTGCAAATCAGATGCTCTACCAAACTGAGCTAAATCCCCTTTTATGGTGGAAGCAGATGGGATCGCACCATCGACCTCTCCCTTATCAGGGGAGTGTTCTAACTACTGAACTATGCCTCCCTATTCTAAGTTAATATTATTTGTTAACTATCCTGCCTATTAATAGTCATTTAGCAGGAAAGAATCACTGTATTCTAGTCTCAAAATAAATTGGTAGTTGTATTGATACTTTAGTTCAGCCCCTTTAAGCAAAGAAGAGATCTTTTTCTTTAACTCTTCTAGGGAATTTCACTGAAAGCTTTCAGGTTTTAAGTAGACTTTGATGATATGTCCTCCAGCCAAAAATTCTAATTTAGAGATTTCTGACATACTAGAAAGCAAAGAGTTAATCTTTTCATTTCTCTCTTGAGTTTTCTCTAGCTGCAGAGGTCTAGCACCTAGTCTACCAGCAGACAACTTATCCATTGCTCTAGTGATAATGAGATAGGGATTATCTACTGAATGTTCATAGTTATGGTGGGCTTCAATTGTTTCCTTGATATACTCTTCCAATTCAAATTGATTGGCTAAATTAACTCCATCAGTTACGTGATCAGAATACTGTCCAGTCACTTTTCCTATGTCATGAAAGAAGGCGGCCCTCTTAGCTTTTAAAACATCTAGACCTAATTGAAAGGCAAAATTAGCACTTAATGTACTAACTTCCAATAAGTGTTCTAAGAGATTTTGGTTGTAGGAAAAAAAATATTTAGTCTTTCCAATTAGATAAGCCCATTCATCATTTAGACTCTCTCTCTCATACTCTAGGAAATTAGTTAATAACTTGTAGCCCAGCTCTTTAGTTAAAGATTTTTGATTTTTTGCAATGGTAGAGTAGTATTCTGTTAATTTAGGTTCAGTCACAGAATCAAGAGTTAAGTCTTGGTTATTAATTAAGGCGTGATAGAAGGCAGTAGTGAATTCCATTTTTTCGTAGTCAAACTTGTGCTTATTTCCTTCTTGGGGCAGATTGTCAATAAAGACTGTTAGATTGTCTTTATGTTTAGATTCTTCAGACATAACCATTTTGCTATTAGTGATCTTTTGAACCATTTGAGCTAATTGACTTTTAGGTTCTAGTAGCTCTTGTATCTTTTTTTTGGATTCTTCTGAAAAGATAGATAGATTTAGATGAATTCGTTTTTTAGCAGGGCTAAAGTGAATGGAGAACTCATTGTCAATCTTTAGGTTGTAGACTGATTTGAGAATTAACTTCTCAAATAGGGAGTGGTCGAAGTTTCAGTTCTTTTCTTGATTCAGTGCAGAAATTATTGATTTAGCTCGAAAGCTTCATTATCTCCATTGTGAACATAATTTGAGAGCTTTAGTCGAGTTAGGGAGATCTTGTCTTCAGAACCCTCTTCTGGGAGTCAGAAGAGAGAGAAATTTAAATTCTTAAGTTCTTTGCCTTCTCAACTTGAATAGCTCTGAAGTAAAGGACCAAGCTTAACACTTAATTGTTTAGTTAGCTCTTCTTGATTTGCTTTCGGACATCTCAGAATAAATCAAAAATAACAATAGGAAGAAAGGATATAAAAGTGAGTGATTTTTTTCTCCGAGAGCTTACTAGTTAGAAGTTGATTTAGTGATTTTTTGAGTGATTCAGGAATCTTTGAGTCTTCTGGAACAATAAAGTGAGATTGTGAAACTATTCTATTTATAAGAGCTATTAAAGCCAGATAGGGGGAACTAAAACTTCCTAGGGGGTTGTGGTGAGAGACTATTGCCTCTGTTAATTCGGGACTAGATTGCAACTCTGGGATTAACTCCAAGACTTTTGGGGTTGAATGTTGGTAATAAGGCAGAACCACTTTACCAATATCGTGAAATAGAGCCATTCTCTGGAGTTTTTGGGAGTCTAGAGATAGAGCCTCAGCAATTTGTTTAGCTTCTGTAGCTACTTCAATAGAGTGTTCTAACAAGGTTTGAGTAGGAGAGTATCTCTCATTGCTCATTCCTCCAACTAGCTCAGCAAGATCAGATTGAGACTTTTCTGGCCAATATTCTGAAAGTATTTTTTGTCCCAATTCCCCTTCCTCTCTAGAAAGCCTTTCCTGTAATTGTTTGACATGTTTATTAATAGAACTAGAGGATCAACTCTTAGTGGTTTGGAATCTTTCTCCCAGTAAATGAGCTAACTTAATCTCTCTAGAGTTATATTTAGAGAGCATGAGAATAGGTTTGTCATCTGAATATTCTATGTGTGGCTTTACCCCAGTTAGTGAGAAGAACTCTTCTTTTCTCTCTCCAGATTTACCAACTAATTGTCCAACTGTTTTTTCATTAAAGTTTTTGCTGTCCGAGAGTTTGATTTCAGAGTAACAGCCTGTAAATAGCTTGGGAGATTTATACTTAGAGAGATAATGAAGCATTTTTTTAGTGAATTTGTTGTTTTCGTTGGTATTCAAGTTGTCTTTATTTAGTGGATTCAAAAGTTGTTTATGAGACTAGCAATTACCTTATAGTAGATAAGGAATCAGGAATCTTAGTTCACAAAGATAAGTTCACTGCTGAAGAAGAGACTTTAATTTCCCAACTGAAAGAGAGATTTAGAGAAGAACTATATCTAGTGAACAGACTAGATAGAGATACTAGTGGCCTTCTCTTAGTAGCTAAAAGCAAACTATCTCTCTTGGCTTTAAAGTCACTATTTGAGGAACAAAGAATAGACAAGAGATATTTAGCTATTCTTTCTAATCCTTTACCACACCCGAAGGTAAAGATCTCTTTTTCTTTAGGAAGAGATAAGGGAGATAAACTAAGGTTTAGTGCCACTAACTCTAAGAAATATAAGAATGCTCTGACCTATGCAGAAACTATTGATTCTCAATTAGTATTGTTAAGTCTTAAAACTGGAAGAACACACCAATTAAGAGCACACTTATTTACTCTTTCTTGCCCTATCCTAAATGATCCGATCTATGGATGTAAGGGAAAGACTACAGATAAATTTGGACAATACTTACACTCATTTAGTCTTTCTTTTATAGATCCTTGAACTAATGAACTGGTTTCTGTAGTTTCTAATCCCCCTTTAGAGTTTGTAGAAAAATTGATTGAATTAAAGATTGATACTAGTTCTTTAGTTAATTTCGAGTCTAAATATAACTCTATTTCTGAAAGCTTAAGTGGGAAATAAGGTATCTATATATCTCTTATTTAAAGAGGAGAAACTTTCAGTTAAGTTAATTAATTATTTAGAAAAAAAGGTACTTAGTCAGTTTGAAATACCTTTCTTAGAAATTGTACCCAAATTAATAGAGTTAGTAGAGTTGAAATTGGTTGAGAATCAATCAGACTTTAGTGATATTGACTCTGTTTTTTTAGCTCAAAGGGAGAGTAGATGAAATAGTAATAGATTGGTAGTGGCTTTTGTGAAGGCTTTAGGTCTCGCTTTGCCCATTAATATTTATAAGGGAGATTTTGGGCTCTCTGGACAGCTTGATTATCAAGGGAATTGAGACAATTTCTTTGCCTCTTTCGAGAAAGTTAGTTGGAAAGAACTAGAGCCTTTATATAACAAATGTCCGATTATAAATACATAGTTATTTCTGATCTTGATGGAACACTTTGTGATGCAAGAGATGTACTTTCTAAACAAACAAAAGAGTATTTAATAGAGTTTCAAAAGGAACATCCAGAAGTTCTATTTACTTTTTGTACAGGAAGACCATGAGCTGAGGCAAAAGAAGTATATGAACAACTTCAATTAAGGTCATATATTGGTTGTCTTAATGGCTCTTATATATATAATCCTCACACTAAACACCTAATAACTTCTTTCTTAAGTAGTAAGTTCTTGGCCTATCTTTTAAATTTCCCATATGTTCTTAGTAGCTTAGTTAAAGGGGCTTTAATAACTGATCAACTATTAATACCTATAGAGTCAGACCTTCCTAGAGCCACTTTACAAGCATTAGAAAAGAGTAACTCCAATTTAGTAGGTATAAAGCTATTCTTTAGGGATAGTGAGTGAAAAATAGTTAATGAATTAATAGAACATATTAAAAAGTTCAGTCCTACACCTAGAGTTAGCTTATTCTTCTACCCAGGATTGATTAATGTAGAGTTACAAAGTTCACAATTAGATAAATCTAGCTTTGTGCAGTTTATATCTAATTATTTTGGGGTAGAATATAAAAATATCTTGACTTTTGGTGATAATCATAATGACATACCTATGATGAAAGGAGGCGTAAGGGGACATGCCTTGTCCAATGCTTTATTCTTACTAAAACAAGAGGCTACAGTAATTTCCAGATACTCTAACAATGAGGATGGAGTAATTAAGGAATTAGCTAAGTTCTTTAGCGATAAAACTAGTTAATAGACTTAAATGTGTCTTTAGAAAAGCCTAAGTCTGTCGTGTCTTTAATTAGTACTCTATTAGGAAAGCTTTTAAACAAAAAACAAGCAGTCGAAGAAGATAGGTTTATTTCTGAAAAAGCTAAAGAAAGAGATATCTTTTTAAAACAATTACCACATTACATTCAGAGTGCTAAACAGATAGTAATATTCCCACATGTTAATCCAGATGGGGATTGCCTCGGAGGTGCTTTTGGAATGAGAGAAGTACTTAGAGATAATTTCAAGGAAAAGAATATATATGTAGTTGGATCTAGTCAAGGAATATTTCCATGAATGGAGTTTGAATTTGATGACATTCCTCTAGATTTTGATTACTCTTCTTCTTTAGCTTTAATAGTTGATTCAGGAACAAGTGATAGAATGCAAAGGTTTTCAGATTTCTTTGGAAATCCTGAATCTCAAAAATGGGGAGCTGTAATTAGAGTGGACCATCACGATGTAAAACAGGATTACCACACAGATCTTGTGTGAGTGGATGGGAGCTATGCAGCTTGTTGTGGGCAACTAATTCAGATTTGTGATTACTATAAGTGAAAGATTTCAAGTAAGGCAGCTACTTATCTTTACCTAGGACTATTAACGGATAGTGGATTCTTTTCAAATGCAGAAGTGTCTCCTAGAACTTTGGTATTAGGGGCAAAAGCTTTAAGAGCTGGCGCAAACAGAGAATTTTTAATAAGTAATCTGAGAAGAACACATGCTTTGGAAGCTAGATTAAGAGGACATATTCTAGGAAATTATGTACAAGAAGAAAGATTAGCTTGGTACTTTATGGACAATGAGACAGTGGAAAAATTTAAGCCTTATTCTTTGACTTCCAATCAAGTGTCTACTTTGGCCAATATTGAAGACAATGTATTGTGAATATTGTTTGCAGCAGTTAAGTTAGATGAAATAAGAGTTAGCTTTAGATCTGTTGGAACTCTAAATGTTAAGGGAATAGCTGAGGAGTTTGGAGGAGGGGGACACTTTAATGCTTCCGGAACAACCCTTACAAATGAGGATCAAGTTAAAGCGGTAGTTGTGAAAGCTAGAAAACTAGTTAAAGACTTTGTTGAACAAAATAAGGAAACAAGTAAAGATGTATTGGCAGATAAAGCAAAGGAACAATTTGATGAGCATATTAATCCCTCTTATAGATTGGAATTAACTCCTGAAGAAGAACAATCTTTATCTGCACAAAAAGCTTTGCTTGAACAAACACATGATAGATTGGCTAGTCAAGCCAAGATAAGAGAAACTGAAGATTCAATAGATTTGGATCCTTCTTTTGCTGAAAATCCTATGGATGAGCCATCAACTTTCAGCGAAACTGAAAAGCAAACAGATGACAAGACAATTCAGAGTTTTACAGCAGAAGAGTCAGTTGATGACACTCAAGTCGATCCTTCCAAAGAATCCAAAGAAAAAGAATAGATTAGTCTTTAATTACTTAATTTAATAAGAAGTTCAATTTAGTTGCCAGAAGAGATACTAGAAACTAGAGGGGAAAGAATAGCAGAGCTAATACTGCCTGTTCAAGACAAAGATATATTTGAGCAGTGAATTGAGAAAATTGAAAAAAGTAGATTCGTAAAGCCTGTATTAAGAACACTTAGTAGAATTAAGAATCAACTTATTAAGTTAATCAGGTTGGTTAGAAGATTATTAAGAAGAAGAAAAAGAAAGCCAGTTGAAGATTACTCTTAATAAGAAGTAACTCGAGATAGAAAGGGAAATATTGAAGGAACAAGTAACTTTATCTATTGATTTAGGATCTAGCGCCTTTAAGTTAATTCTTTTTTCCTCTTCAAGGGGACAATTACATTGCTCTGAGACACCCTTTGAAACTAAATATTCTGGAGATAAAGTTGAGCATAAAGCCACTGAGATTTGAGAGAAACTACAGAACCAACTTTCCTTGTTATTGGATCAATTAGACTCAAAAGATCTTCCTAAATATTTATCTATTTCAACTCAAAGGGAGAGTGTAGTTGCTTGAGATAAAGCTACTTTAGAACCATTAAGTCCCATAATCTCTTGACAAGATCGAAGAACAGATGACTACATTTCTTCTCTTGATAGGGAAATACTTCAATCCATTAGATCTAAAACAGGACTGTGAATCAGTTCTTATTGTTCAGCTCCAAAATTTAGGTATTTAATCAAGGAGATAATACCTGATTTAACTACCGATTGGCTGTGGGGAACTTTAGATTGTTGACTTATTTACTTATTAAGTAAAGGAAAGTATTATGTCACTGATTATGTGTCAGCCTCAAGAACAGCTTTACTTAATCTAAGAGATTTAAAGTGAGACAAGGATTTATGCTCTTTCTTTGGGCTTCCGATGGAGAAATTTCCAAGTTTTTGTGAGAATGACCAAGAAATAGGTTCAATTCAATTATTCGGAAAGTATCACTTAGTACTTAAAGGAGTTGTTGGAGATCAACAAGGAGCTCTTTATGCGACTTATAGGTTAAGAAAAGAAAAAGAGAAGTTACCTATCTCCTTGGTTTATGGAACAGGAGCTTTTTTATTGCAATTATTACCAAGCAATAAGTCTTTTGAAAAGATCTACTCTTCTTTGCCTGAGAATAGCCCTTTATCTATTAGTTTGGCCTGAGTTCTAAAGAATCAACCTAGTTATGCTTTGGAACTAGGAATATCTAATTCTGGAAAAGCTTTAGAATGAATTCTTAATTTATTGAAGATAAAGCCCAAAGACTTAGATAATTTGTTAGATCCAAAGAATGTAAAATGGGAGTCTCTTCCTTATTCTGTTCCCACATTATCCAGTAAGTTTTTACTTTCTTCACCAGAGAGTTACTTGGCCTCTATATCTAATTTAGGATATGAAACTAAAGAAAGAGAACTTATTCTTTCTTTCTTAGAGTCTATGTCTTATAGTGTTAGAGTATCTACTGAGTTACTTTCTTTTGATAAAAACAAGAACTATATAGTAGTAGGGGGAGGACTTAGCAAGAATAATTTCTTTCTTGAGTTACAGTCAAGCTGTCTGGACTGTCCACTAACTATCTATCAAACAGAACATCTTAGTGGTTTAGGTTCAGCTTTCCTAACTTTTTCAGAAAGTATTAAGATTCTTAATTTGGAACATAGATTAATTTCTCCCAAAAAAGAACATTTAGTTTCCTTAAATAAGAGATTTTTAGGGTGAAAAGCAAAGCTGGAACAGTGTCAAATAACTTAAAGTAAAATACTTAATTGAGATTAGAAATTTAGCTTTCTTTTAGGCTATGTCAAAAGTTAAGTTCAGTAGAGATAAAGAGCACATAAATGTTGGTACTATTGGACACATTGACCATGGTAAAACAACCCTTACTGCAGCTATTTGTACCTATTGTGCTAAGTTAGGGCTTGGAGAAGCTAGAGACTATGCCTCAATCGACAGAGCTCCAGAAGAAAGAGAAAGAGGAATTACCATTAACACTACTCACGTAGAATATGAAACTAAGACTAGACACTATGCCCATGTTGACTGCCCAGGACACTCTGACTACATTAAGAACATGATTATTGGTGCAGCTCAAGTTGATGGAGCAATACTTGTTGTTTCTGCGACTGATGGACCCATGCCTCAAACTAGAGAACACATTCTTTTAGCAAAGCAAGTAGGGGTTCAAAAGATAGTTGTTTTCTTAAATAAGTGTGATACCTTTACAGATGCTGAGATGCTTGATTTGGTTGAGATGGAAATCAAGGAATTACTAACTTCTTATGACTATGATGGTGACAATACTCCAGTAATTAGAGGATCTGCTCTAAAAGCTCTTGAGGGAGATCCTGAATATGAAAAACAAATACAAGCTTTACTAGACCAATTAGACTCTTATATTCCTGTTCCAACAAGAGAAATTGACAAACCATTTTTGTTGTCAATCGAAGATGTTTTGACTATTACTGGTAGGGGAACTGTAGTTACTGGTAGATGTGAAAGAGGAAGATTGAAAGTTGGTGAAGAAGTAGAAATAGTTGGATTTGGAGATACCTCTAAAGCTGTCGTAACTGGAATTGAGATGTTTAGAAAGCCTCTTGAGGAAGTATTGCCGGGAGACAATGCCGGAATTCTACTTAGAGGTGTGGAAAAGAATGAGGTAACTAGAGGTCAAGTTCTTTCAAAACCTAAATCTATTACTCCTCACTCTAAGTTCAAAGCAGAAGTTTATGCCCTGAAAAAGGAAGAAGGGGGAAGACATACTGCCTTCGGACAAGGTTACAAGCCTCAGTTCTATTTCAGAACCACAGACGTGACTGGAGAAATCTCACTACCAGAAGGAACTGAAATGGTTCTACCCGGAGACCATTCCCCAATCATTGTTTCATTAATTAGCTCTGTTGCTATTGAACAAGGATTTAAGTTTTCAATTAGAGAAGGAGGAAAGACTATTGGAGCTGGAACAGTAACAGAAATTATTGAATAGTTTTTAGTTCCTTTCCCTTTACTTGGGGAAAGGGGCTCATCAACTATTCTTGCTCCCTTCTCTCAAATCATTTAGGAAGGAATGAGTAGGAGTTTTCAACTTTCTGCACTAGTTGGACTTCAGTTCGGGGATGAGGGAAAAGGGAAGATAGTAGACTTACTTTCTTCTTCTTATGATTACGTAGTTAGATATCAAGGAGGAGATAATGCAGGCCACACTATTTATTACAAAGGAGAAAAATGTGTTCTTAGAAGTATCCCTTCTGGAATATTTAATACCTCTGCAATTATTGCTCCAGGAGTAACAGTCAATCCAATCCTATTACTGGAAGAAATTGCTACTTTAGAGAGCCTATTAAGACAAAGCTTAAAAGGTAAGTTATTTATTGCACTTCAGGCGAATGTAATCTTTGATTTCCATGTAGAGTGAGATAAGTTGTGTGAAAAACTAAGAGGGGATTCAAAGATTGGAAGTACTTTAAGGGGAATTGGACCCGCTTATTCTGATAAGAGCGCCAGACTAGGACTAAAGTTAGTAGACCTCTTAAATAAAGAGAGCATGAAAGAGAGATTGGAAATGAATTTGAAGTTAAAGAATCCTGTATTTGAGAGATATGGTTTTGAGTCTTTTGATTCAGGGAAGCTATCTGAGAAGTACTTTGAGATAGCTAACCAACTAAAAGACTATTTCATTGATTACTATTCCTTTATCTCTAAAGAGCTCTCTAAGAATAAATCTTTTTTATTGGAGGGAAGTCAAGGAATGCTTTTGGATATTGATTTAGGGACTTATCCTTTTGTTACTTCTTCTAACATTGCTAGTTCAATGTATCATGGCGCCTATCTTCCTATAAATTCTTTAGGAAAAATAATAGGAACTTGCAAGATTTACACCTCTAGAGTTGGCGCAGGACCTCTCCCGACAGAATTCACAGAAGCTGAAAAGCACATAGAAGAGTTAATAAGAGAAAAAGGAAGAGAGTATGGCTCTAATACGGCAAGACCTAGAAGATTAGGTTGATTAGATCTAAATGCTCTGAAATACTCAATAACTCTTGCTGGAGTGACTGAACTTTCTTTGTCTTTGGTGGATGTGCTCTCTAAAGATAATTTGTCGAGCTTTAAGGTGTGTGTTGGTTATAAAGACAAAAAGAATGAACCAATTGGTTTTTCAGAGATTATTGGGGGGAATTGCTCTCTAGCGGAAGTAACTCCTATTTACAAAGAATTTAGTTGTTGAGAGGAGGATTATTCAAAGATAACTAAATATTCTGACTTCTCAAAAGAATTTAGGAGTTTTGTGGAATTCTTGGAATCTGAACTAGGAATTAAAGTATCCATTATTTCTTTTGGAAAAAATAAAGATGATCATATATATAGGAACTAAATAAGACTTAGATCAAATTCTTAATTGAGTAAGTTCCTAGCTTTAGGCGTAGTTTCCACTTCTCCTTTAATAGCTTCTTCTGCTTATTATTTCTGAAGTCAAAAGAATAGGTACAAAAATCTGGATCCAACAATTATCTTAGTTAGTAAGGCTGACGGAAGTTTTATTGGTTCCTGTTCACAATATACCGGAGGGGCCATAGGGGAAGGACACCAGCAAGAATTTAGTAACTCAGATGATTTATTGCGTTATATTTTTCCAAACATTGATCAGTCCACTCCCAATAGTTTGGTAGTTACCATGTCACCTGAAAAACTTAGACATAGGGATCAGGCAGGAAGACAACCAATAACTATTCGAAAAGAGTTACAGTCTGATCAAGATATGCAAAAGACCTTTAAAGAATATTGAGAACTATGAATTTCAGACTGAAGCCCTAGAGAAAAAGGAGTAAAAAGAGTAGTCTATACAGATAAAAGATTTGAATCGGGAGGAGGAAATAATATTCCTAAATTAGATAAGTTATATAAGTGTCATAAAGGAACTACTTGATATTCTCTTCAATTTAATGTCTTGGATGCTGGGGTACCAAGAAACTAACCATTAAAGAAAAACACATCCTAATTAAGTTGCTGTCTGACTCACTCATAAAGTAGTATTCCATTAGCTACAGAGACATTCAGAGAATCCACATTATTCTTTAGAGGAATCTTTATTCTTCAATCAACTAGAGACTCTAGATGCTTGGAGATACCAGTTCCCTCATTTCCCAGCAAAATGATACTTTTGGGACTAAATTCAACTTCATAATAGCTTTTGGAATTAGGCCCTAAAGAAGCTGCATAGCTTCAAAAACCTAGTTTCTTAAGTCTCTCTAGTGCATTAGCTAAATTAGGAACCATAACCAAATTAAGTTGTAGAGCATATCCTTGAGAGGTTTTTAAGACAGAGTTATTTAGTCGAACATTATTAGTTGAGGAGTAGATTAAATACTTAATTCCTGCAGCCAAACAAGTTCTGATAATAGCACCAAAGTTGTAAGGATCTTGTAATTTATCCAACATCACAATGCATTCTGGAACATCAGAGGTAGATAGTTCTTCTATGAGCTCTTGAAAAGACAGTTGCTCTTTGGAGTGGAGAGAAGCAAATACATCACTGTATTTAGAGTTTGTGTTTTTTTGTAACATCCCCAGTCAATTTCTAGTTTTGATAGTGTAGGGAATAGAAAATGCTTTGCATTCAGAGATGAGTTGTTGCTGTGAAGAAGAAAGATAGACATTTTGTATTAGTTTCCTTAGAGATTCATTTCTTATGACTTCCAGTACACCCTTTCTTCCGTTAAGAAGGAGTTTCTTTTCAATCATTTGGAAAAGGCTTTTGGAGAAATTAAAGGGTTAAGGAGGGAATTATGGAATTAATAACTTAGATTGAAGTTGAGATCTAAGGAGATCAGCCTGCTGGTAGTTTTTTGAGTCTATTAACTCAAACCAAGTTTTAACTTGATGAAATTCTTCAGGAGAGATCTTAGGGAGAGGGAAGCCAAGCCAGTTTAAGTGAAAGCTTAAAAGATTTTTGTAAGAGATGATGTCACTTATGTTGTGAGTTTTGATGGCATTTAGAAGTGATTGTTTTCAGCTTTCAAGAAGGGATAATACTTCTGGTAGGTTTAGGTCATTTTCAAGACTCTCTATAACTTCTTTGGATAATTCTTGAGTATGTGAAGGCTCAATATCTTCACTTATTCCTTCTCTATAAAGAGTTATTTGAGAGTAGTTGAGGGCACTAATGAAACTTTTTCATTCCGCTCAACAAGTATCTAAGTTTTCTTGTGTAATGGTTTGTGGCTTATTGTATTTAGTTTTTAGGAATATGTATCTTAAAAGCTCTCAAGAATAGTTATTAGCACATTCTTCTACTTTTCAGCTGTAATTAGAGGATTTAGAAAGCTTACCTTCTTCATTTAAGACTTGACCAATGTGAACTCAGATATCTGCTATTTCGCAGTTGCAGGAAGTTCTGCAAAGCAAATTGACATTTTCATGGTGTGGAAACTTTAGATCCACTCCACCCCCATGAATAGTGATTGGAAGCTCAAAATATTTGTGTAACATAGCAAAACACTCTATGTGCCATCCTGGAATTCCACGGAATCAAGGAGACTCATAATCTTCTGGACTGTTTACATTCTCTTTTCAGAGAGCGAAGTTATGTTCTTCAATCAAGTCATCTTTATAAGAAGTAAAGTAATTAAGTCCTTTATCTTTGGTTGGCTGTAAGAACTTAACTGTTTGTGTGCTTTTATCTCAATAAGCTTGATTACTTGAGATTAGACTACTAATAATTCACTTAATCTCAGATAGGTGCTCACTAACTCTAGGGAGCTCATTAGGTTGAATTAAGTTAAGTTTTCTATATATATTGAAGAATGAAACGGTGAATTCAGAGGTTAATTCAGAGGTAGTTAGACCTCTATTTTTAGCACTGATAAAGATCTTTTCATCAATATCTGTGAGATTTTGAATGTATTTGTAGGTTAGTTTTTTGTGTCTCAGGTATCTAATTAAAAAATCAAAGATAACTATTGGTCTTAGATTTCCAAGATGTAGGTAGTTATATAAGGTGGGACCACAAACATATATAGAAATAAGTTGTTTTTCTGGAAGATATTTATCTGTTTGAGATAAGCTATCAAATAGCTTTAAAGCCATATACTTTAAAGATTTCTAGTAAATTAATATAAATTTAGATATTTTTAAGAATTAAAAATGGCCTCCAAAAAGGGAGTTGGTTCCACAAAAAATGGGAGAGATTCAGCCCCAAAGTTCTTAGGAGCAAAGTTAAGTGATGGACAGTTTGCTAAAGCAGGACAGATAATTTATAGACAGAGAGGATTCAAGATTCATCCGGGAGAAAATGTTGGTTTTGGGAAGGACCATACGTTATATGCAAAGATTTCTGGAATAGTTAGTTATCAAAGCTTTAAGGGAAATAAGAAAAGAGTTAAGGTGATTGAAAAAGTTCAAAGAGACCAAGTATCGGAACTAAAATCAAATAATTAAGACTCTTAGGCAATGGAAACAGTAAAGATAGCAGTAATTGGTTGTGGGGCTGTAGGTTCTTCTTTTCTTTATTCAGCTATTCATCAAGGACTTGCTTCTGAGTATGGACTATTAGACTACAACACTGAATTTGCTAGAGGACAGGCATTAGATTTGGAGGATGCAATCCCACATTTTGATTTCAGACCAAGAATTAAGGTAATTACCGATTACAAAGAACTAAAGAACTATCAATTTATTGTTATTACTGCAGGAAGGGCTCAAAAAGAAGGAGAAACAAGACTTCAAATGATTAGAGACAATGCAGTTATTATGAAGGGAATTGCAGAACAAGTAAAGAGTTCAGGTTTTTCTGGAATAGTTCTTATCTGTTCTAATCCAGTTGATGTTCTGACTTATATATTCCAAAAGGTAACAGGGTTTGATGAAAAGAAGGTTATTGGTTCTGGAACAGTACTTGACACTAATAGATTAAAGGTGGAGGTGATTAAGGGGATGGATGTGGCACCTGCAAGCCTAGAAGGAGCTTTTGTACTCGGAGAACATGGAGACAGCTCTTTAGTTACCTTCTCATTAATGAAGGTTTCAGGCTTAAGTATTAATAGATGTGAAGAAGTAAGTTATCCTAACTCTCCGTTTTGTTGTTCTGATTATGAAGAAAAACTAGAAAAGGTTGTTTATAAGAAGGCTTATGAAATCATTAGTAGAAAGAGAGCAACTCACTATGGAATTGGAGTGGCTATGACTAAGATTCTTAAGACCATTATTTATAACACTAAGGAAATATTGCCAGTTAGCTCAATATTACATGGTGAATATGGTTTGTCGGATGTGGCAATCAGCGTACCAACCGTTGTAGGTTCTAATGGGATTGAAAGAATAGCAATAATTCCACTTAAAGAAAAGGAACAAAATAAATTAGTAGCTTCAGCAAAGATTCTTCAAGAAAATATTGCAAAAGTTCGGGACTTGATTTAGCGATTTCTTTTTAAGCTCTCTCTCCTCGGGGGAGGGAGATGAGGAATCTATAGATTTAGAGAGAGTAAAGGTTAGACTTAGTTGGCTATTTGGCTCTTCTCTTTATCTTTCTTTCTTTTCTTTTCTCTTATATATAGTTGGGTTTTCAGCCATTCATTTATCTGGTCAGATTAAAGACAAATATTTAATTGAAAAGATATTTTTCTTTATAAGTCCTACTGTTTGGCAAAATTATCTTTTTTCTGGAGGAGGATTATTTAACAGTTTCAGAAGAGCTGATAATTTTGGAGAGTCTATTTTTATCTCTATTAATTTAGGGTTAATAGCAATCTCATTCATTGCTTTGATATTTAATCTAATAGTTATTCATACTACTTGACAAAAGGCATTAAAGCAACTAAGAATAGCTTGTTATACTCTTTGCTTTCCTGTATTCGGTGGTTTCTTGACTTTATTAATGATTGGTTACTGAAAAGGACTGGAATATAAATCACATATTCTGAAGTGATTTAGCGGAAGACAACACATGAATAAGCTTTGGGATAAAGCTTCAGAGATTATTGAGAAAGTTGGTACCGAAAAGAGAGAATTTAAGCCTAAAACTCTTGCTTTCTTGGAGTTAAAGAAAGAGAATAAAGTTTCAGAAATATTAGGAAGATTAGATAAGTATGTGATTAAGAAGATTTAGAGCTTTTTAGGAATTTAAGTAAAGGATTAGCTTTAGAAAGAACTGCAAAACTACAAGAAGGAAGTTCCAAAGATTTTGTGAGAGAATCATTGAATATTAGCTGATAAGAAACCAAAGCTATTTCTTTAGAGTTAAAAGGCAATCTTTTAATTTCTTGTGGCTTAGTAGTGGCTTTAAAGCTCTCAGAATAGTATTTTCTGTCTCCTAGAATAGGAAAGCCTAGATAAGCTAGTTGAGCTCTTATTTGGTTTTTTCTTCCAGTAATTAGATTTATCTCTAGATAGCTGTATTTAAAAATTTTCTTCAGCTTTTTAACTTCTAGAATAGAGAGCTTAGCCTCGTTAGTTGGTTCCTTTAGTACCTTAACTTTGGAGTGCGTATCTATTATTCAATTTCTGAGTCTTTGGGTTTCTTGGGGGAAATTTCCAAACACGAGAGCTCTGTAAATCTTTTTTATTTCTCTATTTTTCAGAGCCTCAGATAGTATGTTGTGAGAATTTGCTGTCTTTGCACCAATTAGTAGTCCTGAGACAGGTTTATCAATTCTGTGAACAAATTTAGCTTTGTACTCTAGGTGAACAGAATTCTCTTTCCCTTTTAGATAAAGCTGTAAGAGCTCTTCTAGAGAGTAACAACTTAATTTAGAGGAAGGTTGAACAATTTGACCAGCCCTTTTGCTTAGAATAATGAGCTGTGAATTTTCAAAAACAATTTGTTCTTGAAGGGAGTTTGGTTCAGGTACCTTTGATTTCAGAGATTTAGAGTATGAGAGTGTTTTAGGTCTTTCTTCTTCAGGGACAGGAATAATAGAGATGACATCACCAGTCTTTAACTTATATTGGAAGTAACTTGTTTCATTATTTACCAGTATTTTCTTTAGTCTTAGCTCTTTAATTATTAGTAATTTGGTGTAGTGTGGGAGAGCTAACTTAATATATTTTCAGAGGTTGTAGTTTTCTCAACGAGAGTCATCTACTCTAAGCTCTATGACAGATAACATTAAAAATTTAATGAGTTAATGTCTGTAGAGCAGTTAAGGCCCATTAGAACTAGATTTGCCCCCTCCCCAACAGGGGCTCTACATATGGGCGGATTAAGAACAGCTTTAATTAATTACTTATTTGCTAAGCAACATGATGGGGAGTTTATTTTACGAATAGAAGATACAGATAGAGAAAGAAATCAGTCAGAACAGGTTAAGAAAATTTGAGATAGTTTAGTTTCGATGTCAGTGATTCCTGATGAATCTCCGGAATCACCAGGTGAAGTAGGACCTTATCTTCAATCTGAAAGGCTAGATAAGTATATATATAGAATAAACCAGCTTTTGCAGTCTGGCAAAGTATATAGATGTTTTTGTGAGGCCGAAACACAAGGAGAGCCAAAAACCCACTTTTATTCAGGAAGATGTAGAAACTTATCTAGAGAGCAAATTAAGGAGAAAATAGAACAAGGGATTCCACACTGTGTAAGACTTAAAGTTGATCAATCTAAGGTATATATCTGAGAAGACTATGTTAGAGGAAAGATGTTGATTTCTGCTACTGCATTAGGAGACATTATTCTTATGCGTAGCAATGGATTACCTACATATAACTTTGCAGCTACAGTAGATGACTATGAAATGAAAATCACAGACATTTTTAGAGGAGAAGAGCATATCTCTAATACTCCTTATCAATTAGCTTTATATGAAGCATTTGGCTGAAAGGATTCAATACCTAGATTTGGTCATTTATCTCTAATTCTTTCTGAAGAAGGAAGAAAGATTTCTAAAAGAGATGAAGATGCACATAAATACTTTGTAGATTATTTTTTGGATAAAGGGTATTATCCAGAGGCAATACTTAATTACTTATTAATACTTGGTTGATCAGAAGGAGAGAGAGAGTTCTTTAGATTAGGAGAGGCAATTAAAAATTTCTCTACTACTGGATTAAGTAGCTCGCCTTCTACTTTCGACTTCAAGAAACTTGAGTGGATGAGCCAATCTTATTTGAATCAATTAGATCTTCACCAGTATTTGAATTTTGTCCTGCCTTTTTTCTCCGGTAAGCCCAAAGATTATGAACTAAACCTAGAACAGAAAAGAGAGTTTGCGATTAGATTCAGATCTAGAGTTAAGTATGCTACTTTCTTAGATGAGTTAGCTAATTCTTTTTACTCCTCTGATTATTTAACGGAAAGAGTTATTAATCAATTGAAAGAGTTTTCAGAAATTACCTTATTAGTCAGAAGTACTTTAGAGTCTTTAGCTCAACAGAGCCCACAGAGCTTTGAGGAGGAAAAAGAAATACACAGAGTCTTAAAAGTTCTTTGTGTAACTTTGGGCATAAAAAAACATGATTTTTATACCAATTTGAGACTAGTATTAACTGGTGAGGCTGAAGGTCTTCCTTTATTCTCTATTTTTTTCTTATTAGGATTGGAAAAATCAAAATCAAGATTACAAAGAGCTTTGGAACTTCTGGGAGGAATATAGATTATGAGCATAATTCCTAAAACATTAATTGCCTTCTTTGGGATTGGGGCAGGGGGAGTTGCCCCTTTAGCTTATATGGTCTCAAAAGGATTTAATTTCAGTTCTTCTAAAAAGCCATTAAAGATATTGGGGGAACAAACAAGTTGAGAGTGTCGAATTCAAGGATTTGAAGAAATGGACTTAAAGTGAGTGTTTTATAATGCCCCTTTCTTTAAGAAACTTCATTGTTATAAAGAGTCAATATATGATTGACAAATATTTTTACCTAAGACTTTATTTAAAGATGAAAATTTCGATGAAAGTAAGTCCTTGAACTTAATTTCTGAACAAAGAGAACACAATATAAGTCCCATTAAGATAGTTCAAGAGTCCAAAACACTTTCAAAAGATTGACTTTTAATGAGACTTATTAATAGTTACAACCTTTCTGGAAATAGCGAAGAGAATCCTAAGTATTTGAGTCTATATGAATTTGAACTTCTTAATTCTGATAGAGAAGGGGAGAAAGCCTGAGTAAAACTGTAGGAATTTTTAGGAAATAAGTCGGTTAAACATATTTCTGAAGAAATCAAGAAATAATAAATTAAAAACTAGGAAAGCAGAAAATGCTGAAAAAGCTAATTGGCTTTCCTGCTATTTCTTTAACAGCAATTGTTCCTTTAGCTAAATTATTAACATTTTCCTTCTCATCTGACAAGCACTTAATGCCTCCGCCCCCCCCAGCCAACAACAGAAAGAGAAAACCTCTGAAACTTGAAATTGAAGGAAATACTGGTTAGATAATTGCAAACCATTTAATAACTCAGAAGAAACAATATTTGTATGTCCTAACCTCAGCGGAGAAAGCCACCCCAACTTCTACTTCTACCAAGTGAAATATTTAGCAGAAGATAAGAAACATAAAGTTCCGTATTTTACTTCTGCAACAGAGATTAAAAACTTAAGTTACCAAGCTCAAAGAGATATTTTGATAGTTGAATTAATTGGTGGAGGAATTAAGGAATCATTAAAGGTGTTTCCGCAGGAGTTTAAAAATCTAAAACCAGATTATTCTCTAGAGCTAAGTAAAGACTGTAAATGAGACAATAGCAAATTAAAAGGAACAGGGACTCCTTTAAGTTGTAGAAAAGAGAAAAATGGAGAATTTATGGATATTTCTTTGGAGAAAAATAGTAAATTGAGAATTCCCGAATTTATTATCTCTTAGCTAAAAAATCTAAATAACTACTTTATTTATTCAACTAAGTCACAAGAAGATTTATCTCCATCGAAGATAATTCCTTTATTTTGATGTTTGTCTCTGTTTGCTTCTTCTACACTATTTCTCATCGTTGCTCATAAAACAGTTTGCTCACCTACTTTTAGTCCAAAATTTCTAGTACCATGACACTCTATCTTTTCTCCTCTACTGTCCTTGTATTGAAACTTTGAATTTAATGAAGAAGGTTGAGTTGACTTTTGTAATTGAGTTACTAATATTGGAGTGCCAATTAAAGCTCCTCCAGCAAGCCCTCCTAGTAATAACTTAAGAATAAAAATCATCGAGAAGACTTGATTTAAATTTTACAGATTTGATTAATAATTCAAGGTTGAAAGAGTTAATTCATAAGACTTACCCATAGTTGCAGATAAGGAAATCTTCTTAATAAATTGGGACTTAACAGTAGGAGGTTTTTTGGATCTCAAGAACTTAATTAAGTAGGTAAAGTTTTCTTCTAGTTGTTCTATTGAGAATGTAGTTTGACCAATTGATAAGTGTACATTCCCCCCACTGTCATTTTTAAGAGTTTTTTGCCCTTTTCTAAAGATTTCAACAGCCTCTCTGGTATCTTTAACTACAGTTCCATTCTTCGGAGAAGGAAGCAATCCTTTTGGTCCCAATATCTTTCCTAATTTAAGTAATTTAGGCATAGATTGATGGGAGGCAATAATTAATTGGAAGTCCATTCATCCCTGTTGAATTTTTTGAATAGTATCTTCTCCCCCTAAATAGTCTATGCCCGCTTTTTTGGCCTCTTCTTCTCCCAATGACTCATCAAAAACCAATATTTTGATGGGCTTTTTAACTACTGGATTAGGAAGTAAATATCTTTCTTTGATGTTTTGTTCATGTTTTTTTGGCTGAATAGCTAAAAGAATAGCTACATCAACACTCTCAACAAAACTACTTTTTTTATTCTCTAGTATCTTCTCTAAAGCCTCTCTTAATTCCATTACTCTAAATCCTTTTTGATGATTTTTACTCCCATTTGTCTTGCTGTCCCTGAAATCATTGAGATCATACTTTCTAAATTATCTGTATTTGATTCCTCCAGCTTAATCTTTGCTATCTCAACTATTTTGGAATAATCTAAGGTCGCAACAGTTGTTGTTTTTGAGTTTGAAGATCCTTTTTCTATGGATGCAGCTTTCTTAATTAGAGAAGTTGCAGGAGTTGTTTTTAGTTGAAACTTAAAAGATTTAGAAGGAAGAATCTCAATAACTACTGGAATTCTTTCTCCCATTCTATTAGCACTCTTCTCATTGAATTCCTTAGAGAATTGAACCATATTAATTCCTAAGCTGGCCAAAGCAGGACCTGGTTTAGCTTGCCCCCCAATTAATTCCAATTTAGCTATTCTATTTTGGGACTTAAAGAACATCTCTAGCATTGGTAATTTCTTTGAGAACCATTCTGTAGTTTTCTGGAGACTTTCTCTTTAGATAACTAAGAAATCTTCTTCTCTTAGAAAGTAACTTGGCAAGAGCTAACTTACTGTAAAAATCCTTTTTATTCTTTTTAAGGTGTTGTTGAAGTTTTTTAATTCTTTTTCAACATTCTCTTAATTGAAAGACATGATCTCCACAGGTAAATTCTTGTTGTAAATTACTCATTAATTATTAGAATTTGACACTTAATTTTGATTCTAAAAGTTCTATATATAAGTTAGATTTACTCTATTTAAACTCAAACTCAAAATAAAGTTCTCACAGCCTGAGTTACTAATCTCCTTGAAAGTCTTTTGGTGTTTTAGGAATCAGTTAAATTGCCCCTTTTTTTTATTTGTTATTAGGTAATAAGTTTTCAGCTAAATATCCAATTGTCTCTTCAGTTTCGTTATCTAGTTTTGCTGATTGGGGAGGGAGATAAGGAAGTTAAGTTACCTTTGATTAGAAAGTAGGGAGGAAAAGATAATAGATGGTGTGTTTTATGTGACAGGCTATGGAAAGATAGATCACTGTATAGGTAAGTCAGCTTAGTGGGGTGGATTTCTTCAAAGCTATATTAGTTACTTTAGGGGGCTTAGCTCCTCTAGGCACTGTTATGCCTGTGGTCCTCGCGGGAGGGGGTTGAAACCTAAGAATTAGACTACAGATATTAAAGAATCTATTGATAATCTAAAAATCTCTTATTGCGGAAAGATAAATGTGGATCCTAACTTTAGGTCTTTTGTTGGCCACTTTGCTACATATTTAGTTTCCCCAGTAAAACAAGAAGGAGATATCAAGAAACCCACCATATCTTCAATTAGATTTACAGCCTTTCCATATAGGATATCGAGTCAATTGCTCCCTTCAGATAACAAAGATCTTTGAAGCATTTGAATTAGTGATTGAGACACATTTAAAAAGGAAGAACTCATTTTTGCTTGAAGAAACTTGAGTGATATTGTGTACAGATCTAATACCGAGAAAAATTAATTAGAGTTCTATAAATGTATACAAAGGAAAGTGATATTTTTTTGCAATTCAATTTGAAAGAGATTGACAAGAGAAAGTTCTTCTAGATCTCATTAGTTTCAATAGCTTTAAATCACTTAAGTCTCCTTAGTAAATTAACTTGCCTTTAAAGAGACTAGCAATACCTTTTTTAACTATTTCTGCGACAGCTCCATTAGCAATGCATTTAGCTAAGGGGGGGGAGGGAGAAAAGACTTTCAGTCAATCCAGAATCGCCTCTGATACTGAGTCATCTGGAATGAATCAATATAGTTGAAGGAGCTACTGACTTGAAAAGTGTAAGCCTTTTAGTATTTCAGAAGAAACAATATTTGTATGTCCTGAGATTTGAGAAGATCAAGGCCCTTCTTTTTATTACTACAAGATTGAATACAAAGGAGATAAGAAAGACAATGCTTTCTCTTTACACGCACAACAAGTTAAAGAAATAAGTTACAAGTATCAAACAAATGTTGTAGAGGCAGGATTATTAGATGGGGAAAAGATTCTTATTAAAGAGTTTCCAGAAGAATTTAAAAAATTAGAAAAAGATTGAGTTATAGAACCAAATAAGAGTTGCAAGATAGACGGGAATAGTTTAGGGGGAAAAACAAAAAAACTAAGTTGTAAATTTCTTAAAGTGGGAGAATATACATATATTTCTTTAGCCGAGTAATAGTAACTTCTTAGCAAGAAATTAATTAAGTTATTTAATGCAGATTAAAGCTTTTGGTATATTTGCCTCTTTTTGTTCTGTAGCTGTAACTCCATACACACTGTTTAAGTCTTTAAGTAAGTCACAAGATACTTCAGCCCCCTCTAACTCTATAAGTCTTGTAGGAGAAGATGAGTCTGAATTAAAAAAGTTAGATAATTTCTTTGTTACTTATTGCAGAAAGGTAAGAGATACTGTGATTGTTTGCAAAAATAGAGAGGGATTTCCTTGACCAGAGTTTTACTTTGTAGATAAGACAGAAGGATCAGAAAAACCACAAAAGATTCAAAGCTTTATCTTTCAAGTGGTTGATAAGGTTCCTGTCTTAGAGTTTGAATTAGAGCGAGGCCAAAGAAAGAAGATAGATGGCCTTCCAACTGGGTTAGGTCTTGAGCTTTTTGAGAAGATCTCTTTGGAGCCTGATTCAGACTGTATTCTACTTGATAATGCTGCGGAGGGGGGGGCATGCAAAAGCCCAATTCCATTACTTGTAAAGTAAGTAGAGGTTATTGAGGAAGTCAATGAGTGAATCTTCCTTTATAGTCTTTAACTAGTTAGTGTCTCTTAAGTCTTTAGTAATATTTGCTGGGCTTAGCTCTTCAGCAGTTCTTCCAATTTCTATCTTTTTAGGGAAAGAGTCTAGTTTTGGCACCTCCTTAAGCGGGGGGGGCAATTAGGAAAGATACAGAACCCCTATTATTGAGGATTAACTACTTATTTTGATAGTCTTAAGTGTCAGAAGAGTTTAGAACGGGAGAATAACTCTCAAGTATTATTGGTTTGTTCAGATGGGTCTGAATTTCAGTTAATCTCTTGAGAGCTTGATTATCTTAAGGAATCTGGCGAGTTAGGTGTCTTTATCAAAAAACCTAATAAGTTAAAAGAAAAACCTGTGACACTCTACTACGATCACAATGAAAAGAAATTTAGAACAAATAACTTAAATTGTTGGATTTGAAGTATTTTTGATAACAACAAATACTGTTTAATAAATTCAGAATGAGAGGATACAGTTAGAGTGCAATTACTTTTTAATTTGAAGACCAGAGAAGTAGATATAAAGAGCTGACAACTAGAAGGTAAAAGCTAATAGGTGTTGAGTCTAAAACACTTGATTACTTCATTGGCTTCTGTTTCTCCTTTTGTCCCTTTTTTGTCTTTAAACCTACAAAGAACAAATAGTTCAATTCAAAATATTTCTGGGGGGGGCACAGAATTGTGGATTTAACTAAAGACTGCATTAGTTTGGATAAATATCTAGTGTCTAATGAATTTGAGACTATTTTCTCCTGCCCCCATCTTCCTTCTTTAATAATTACTTAAGAGTTAGTTCAAGATTATTGGGATTAATCCCAATAAAATCACAGTTACATTAGTTTATATAGACCAAGATATGTTTTGAGGATTTAAATTATTAACTGCTCTTCCTACAGTTTTTGGAGCGGGGGCTGTATTTTCCTTAGCAACAGCTAATCAAGAATATTTATTAAAAAAGTTAGAGTCAATCTTGCCCCCCCCGCAGCAAAACCAACAGTAACTAGCTCTCAAGCTCAATTACCACAGGTATTAATACAACAAGTAATTAAGGACAATAATTATGAAGGATGTGGTGTCTTAAATGGATTTAGAGGAAGCAAAGCCATATGATATATCTGCTCTGTTAAGAATAACTTAAATAAGCCTGCTCTTTACAACTATGACAAGTCTAGAAATACAGAGTCCAGAATTCAACAGGTAACTTCTATTTCTTCTAAAAAAGAAGTTAGATTTGTTAAAGGAGGCAATGAGAACTTAACACAATCACCTTTTTGAATGCATAAATTTGGAGGAAAAGATCTAAATCCAGCACAGAATTGTAAATTTGAGAAAAATGGTAGTGGAAGCTCATCCTACAACTTAAGCTGCCATAGCCATGTTATTCAACACAACATTCAGTTCTAAGAAGACATTAGATTTTTAGCTATTTTGGAATTCTAAAATCCCAAGTAAAGATAAATATATATAGCTAGTGTCTTCTGTAGTAAAGTGATTGTCTGGGTTTTGTAGTTCAGGTCTTGTAGCCACTTGCTCACTTACTTTAGTTCATCAAAATAGACAAGAGGGATTGTCTCAACAATTAGTAGAGAATGTGCCCCCCCCCAGGGAAAATATAGAAGAGTTTTCTTTAGTGCAACAAATAATAGAGAAAGGTTATAAGAGTTGTTTCATATTACCTAATAGTCAAGGCCGTTCCTTATTTTATGTGTGTCTGAGAAATGATGATTCCTTAAATCCTTCTTTCTTCTTTCATAACAGATCTAACTCTAAAGAACAACAAAGTATAAAGAAAGTAGAGTACATTGAAGGAAGGGATGAAACACTCCCTAGGTTTGCAGTTATGAAATTTGTAGATGGCAATTCTCTTACCCTAAAGTTTGCTCCATATTTCTGGAGCAGAAAAGGTATTCAAATTAAACCAGAAGAACATTGCACAATAACCAAAGACTTACAAGACAGTAAGTTAACTTGTAAGACACCAAACTTAAAAGGGATGGAGTACTCTAAAAAGATTCGATTTATTATTTAGGTTTTTAGATAATCTAGGTCTGGATTTGGCCCTAAAATCACAGAAAAGACTTAGTTCTCACTAATGTCTTGAATAACTAAAGTATTAGCTGTCTTTCCGGCTATTGCTGGAGTTTCCACTTATCCTCTGACTTTAGCTATTCAGAGCAAAGTAACAGATATTAAAGAAATTGCAGAAGTTGTGCCCCCCCCAGTAACTAGCGTGCCAGCAAAAGTATCAGCTAAAGAGTTGATGAAACAAATAATAGTTACAAAGCAATATGAAGGGTGTGCAGAGCTAAGAAATACAGTTAGTGGAGGATCTTTATGATTTGTTTGCTCTAGCAAAAATAATTCAAATAAACCTTCTTTATATAACTACAACAGAACTAGAAGAGATTCTCAGTTTATAGTTGCTGAGGCAACTTCTATAAACCCTTCAAAAAGAGAAATAACACTTTCAACAGGAACAACTGAAAAATTTAGAATCCCTCCTTCTTGATTGCATCAATTCAGAAACCAAAATTTAACTCCAAATAATGATTGCAGTGTCACTGAAGATGGTCAAGGTAGTGGTGGGCAAAAATCCTATACCTTAAAGTGTCACGAAAAAGAAGTACAAAAAGGAATTCAGTTTGAAATCACAAGAAACAACTAAGTAATTTAGGTCATTTTTGCCTCTAAAATTCCATAGACACAGATTTAACTCCCTTAAATGCCTGTAGGAACAAAGCTCTTAACAGGATTACCTATTGTTACAGGAATTTCAGCGTATCCTTTAGCTGTAGTTGTTAAAAATCAAGGATTAAAGGTGGAACTAAAAGAGGAAGTGCCCCCCCCAGCGACAGCCCCAATTACCTCCCCTATTAGTTCTGGGCCAGCTCTAGTTCAAGAAACTATAAAAAAACTATTTGAAGCTGGATATAGCGACTGTACATTAATAAATGGTTATAGAGGTCCTGGCGTTTTATATGTGTGCTCATTCCAAAAAACAGATGGAGCATATACCCCAACATTCTTTTATTACAACAAGAAAGATATTTCCAGACCGATCAAGGATAGATTTAGAAAGGTAACTTATATTTCAACTAAGCAGGGAAATTCAGGGGTACGCTTAGAAGATGGTGAAACCATTAAGTTTACTGGCAGAATGTATCCTTTCTGAATGAGTAAGATGAGTGGAGAATTATATCCAGAAACCAATTGCACTATTGATAAACAAGCAGAAAGTAGTAAATTGACTTGCAAAGGGCATGTAATGAATCAAAATCAAGAAAAATAGATTAAATCCTCTTTTCTTTTAATTAACTGTTCCTTTATTAATACTTATTAGTAATTTAGGTTACTACGTTTAGGGAACATTCAACTCCCTTTTCTTTAACTTCACACGATCCAAGAGAAAGAGTCACTTTCATCTCAGCACTGCCATCAACAACGTTATAGAGACCACTGCCTCCTCGTCTAGTATTTGCACTATAAAGTCTGGAGCCTCTGCTTCCAGTAACCCTAATATCGCTATTGCGACATGTCAGCGCTACGCCTCTCTCTGTCCCTATATCTCTACTATTCTGCATAACTGTGTATTGAATAATAAGACTGAAGGTATCATTTCCGGAGCCAGTCGAAACCCAAAGAGTACCAGGCCCATACCCTTGAATAGGCTTTCATCACTTCCATTCTTCACCATTCAATCTAAGAGATACCTTTGTTTCCATAGCAACCATTTGATCTTTCGTCAACTCACCTGCCTTATCTTCCAAATCAGCGACTCATCTCAATGAGACCCCTCTGGCTCCTTTCTTCAGCGCCCCCCAATCATAATTGGGCCCACTACATTCAACTTCTGCACTTATTGTTTTAGGTATCTCTATATTTCATTTATGGGTCGGGGTCTTATCGGCTGTTTCAGTAGAGCGATTGTTGGAGATGGAAACTCCAACAACGCTCGAGATGGTGCCGATAAGGCCCGCTACACCACTTATAGAACCGAGCTTACTCAAGCTCTTAGAGGGCTGGAAGAGTTATTTTTGATTTTAGAGCCCCTTACCTAAGATATGGAGTCTTTCATCCGAACAAAGGCCCACTTAGTATCTTTTCCCCAAAACGAAAAGACATACAACGAGAAAACCAACAACTTCTTACTCACAAATTGCAATACCAAATTAAAACCTGAAAAAAATAAAAGCTCAATGTAAGACGATATTTTTAAAAAACAGTTAGAAATTTTTCTTATCCCCCACAAAACCCAAACCAATAAGTGCAGAAGTTAAGTGTAGTGGTAATGTGTGAGATCCTAGAACTAGAGGGAAACCAAAAATTGACGTAACTCTTAGTTGATCTTTCATCTTAGGTGATAATGAAAAGTCTATGTTAAACACAGGAAAGAATGTAAGTAAAACAACCACTATTGACATTAAGAGGAGGAATGCCGAGGGAGACTTGTGGCCCCTAAAACAAGGAAAAGCTAATGAAAAATTAGATATTATTGCTGATCCAACGAGAAGAGATAAAGTGGTGATTATTAAATTGAGTGAGGTTCCGAGTAGTACTGGGAGAGCTAGGGTAGTTTATTCAACGACAGGCGGTAATGGTGAGCTAACTTGTCTAGACAAAGATTTGAATATTATGACGAAAGAACAGAGAAACATATACAGTCGAACGATGAGGAAAGGGGCTGGAATAAGCTACCAGAAGAACAATGATGGATCTTTAAAAATTGATGTTTCCTTGAGCAGGTGTGAAGTTAAGGAAAAGGAAGTTGAATGTTCCCTAAACGTAGTAACAGGATCTGATAGAAAAATGAATTCTTATTAATTTACTTAAAAGCAAATAGAGTAGGTTTTTAAATTTTTGAAATTTGAAAGAGAATTTTTATTTTTAATCCAGTCTTCATAAACGTCGAAATATAGAGATACCTAAACCAATAAGTGCAGAGGTTAGTTGTGAAGGTGATGTCGCAAAATCTACTGGGAAAAGGAAAGGAAAATGTAACCGTAACTCTTAGTTGATCAATGATACTAACTACAGGTGGCATAGAAATATTAAAAGAAGGGAAAACAATTAAAAAAAGAACAAACATTTCTATTAAAAAAAATGGCAACCGAGAGGATTTATGATCCCTAAAAAAGGGAAAGGCAAATGAGAAATTGGACATTGTTGTTGAAACTAGGAGGATTGGAAAGGTGATCATTATTAAGATAACTGAATTTCCGAGTGAAATTAGAGGAGGGAACGTGTACTGGTCTTATGGAGACACAGAGCTCGGGGAGTTAACTTGTGAATAGACGGATTTAGTTGTTGGGGGCTTAATAAAACGAAGTTTGTACAGTCGTACGATGAGACAGAAGAGTTGAGAAGAGTGGTGACCAAGTAACGATGGAACTTTAGATGTTGGATTTTCTCTTGAGAAGTGTGAGGTTAAAGGAGAAAATGTTGAATGTTCCCTAAGAATAATTAATTGCGTAAGAACAATATTTTTAGTTTCTATTTATACAAAGTAAATAATTTCCAAGAAATAATCAAAACTATAAGTTACTTTATTTGGTCTTAAAACAGTGAAAAATAAATTTTTTGAGATATAAATTTTCAATCTATATTATGCTTTTTCACCTTAATACTGCAACTATAAATGATGAAATATAGAGATACCTGAACCAATAAGTGCAGAGGTTAAATGTAGTGGAAATATTCACGATCATCGAGCAGGAACACGAGGACAAACTCAGCAAATTGAAGTGGATCTCAAGTGAAACTTAGGCTTAGAAGAGGGCGACAAAGAATGATTATTAAAAGGACAAGATATTACTAAAAATGCAAGAGTCACGATTGACCAAGATGGGAACAAGTTTGATTGATGGTTTGATGTTCAGACATACGGTCCTAGTTCACTTCGGATTTCAACTGATCCCAGAAGTAACAAATTGAACTTTTCTATCCATTACACTATCGCAACTATTCGAAGGTGGCTAGGGCGAAACGGAGGAATGTCTATACCTTGCGGGGATGATAGTCTTATTAAAACAGGTTCAGTGGAAGAGCTTATTTATAGCGAAAATACGAGAGCAAGGGAAGGGGGAACGTATAACAAGGTAGATATAGGTCAGGATTTAGAAGTTGGGATTTCGCTTACTAATTGCGAAATTGAGGAACGAAAAGTGAAATGTTCCCTAAACAAAACTGTCGAATAACAAACTTAAAAACTAAAAACAAAAGCCGGAGTAAATTTTTTAGATCGAAATTCTTAATCTATTCTCATCAGCCTCCAACCCATAAATGAAATATAGAGATACCTAAAACAATAAGTGCAGAAGTTAAATGTAGTGGGAGTGTATACAATCACCTAGAAAGAGGAGGGTATCAGGACGTTAATGTAGATCTCAAATGGGAATTAGATTTAAATGACAGTGACAAGAAAGTATTAATGAAAGATAGGAGTATTACTAGGAAAGCAAAGGTCACGATTGAACAAGATGGTGAAGATTGAGACTGGTGAGTTACCACTGAAAGGTTAGGTCCTAGCCAACTTTGAGTTTCAACTGGTTCAGATGGTAAAAGTCTTAGTATTAACGTTCAATATACTGTTGCTGGCGGGCGACACACGGGGCACACAGGTGCAATCAGTTTAGGTTGTTCGCTTGAAG
>NZ_QKVO01000004.1 GCF_003265155.1 Mycoplasma wenyonii
CTTCCCCTTCCGCACTTGCAGAGCATGGCCTTTCCACCGCTTCTTCCGGCACATCAACTGGCTTAATAGAAAGAACAGTTATTTCCTCTAGTACAGATTCTCACGCCACTTCTGTCAGCGACTCTTCTCCACAAACTTCTACCACCCCTCTTACTGTTCCTGAGGCCCCTGAAACTATGACTTTATCGAACCCAACCGAAATTCCTCCAGAAGTAAGTCATTTGCCCAATACTAGAGAAAAACATCTTGAAGAAACAATACAACAAGTTGAAAATGGAAATTGCAAAATCATTGATCCCCTGAAACATATTTTCCAATCAGAAGGCCAAGAAGAGGCAGATTATTACTCCTTCTTTTGTGAAAATATAGGGGAAGATCTTGATATTCCTAATAAATTCGAAGGAGCTTTTCCTAAGTTAATCTTTAAGAGTCGTGATTGAACTAAAGATAAAAAAATAGAGATGAAAGTGCAAACCGATATGGGTGACACGTTTTCTGCCTCAGATGAAGATGAAGGCGATTACCCTTATAAAATTTCACTCTTCAGTGAATCATTTATTGATAATTCTTTACTAGAGGGAAAGTGAAATTATCACGATTTTGAACATGAAGAAATAAGTAGATCGGGAGCAATAGTTAAATTCACCCACTCAGATACCAATAAAGATATTTATCTTTTATTGGATTTATAGACTAAGGAAGTTAAATAGTTAGTTCAAACTTATAAATAAAGAGAGACTTTATTAGTAATTATTAAGAGACAATTACATACAGTAAGTTTGGCTTATTAGCCACTTTAGTTAGTGTCCCTTTTCTTTCTTTTCTCCAACAAGCTAAAGCTACCAATTGAACAAAACCTCATCTAGATGGTCTTTATACCAGAGCCTTGCTTTTTGTTAAGGGACTAGAAGGCAAACCTCAATTAGTTCAAAGAAGTTCTAGCAGCAGTTCAGAATTTCCAAACAAGAATTATGAAATTCAACAAGTTTCTCAACAAGTTAGTGCAAGCCAAGCACAAACTGAAAGACCCGCTTTAATAGCCGAGTTCCCGCTAGCTAGATTAGGCCAAAAGAATTACTACAAGTATTGCATTCCTTCTGACTCACCACTTCTAAAAACTAGTACACAGACAACAACTTCTTCTGATACAACAAACTGTAAGTTAGATTGATTTGGCTCTAATTCAACCCATGAGAAAACCAAAAAAGAAGAAATATCCTTCTTACTAGAAACAATGGTGAAATTCATCGAAACTCAACATGTCGCAAATGTATTGATGTTCTATGATAAAAACACTAATTTTCTCAATAATGGAACAACTGGGGGGGGCTCTTCACAAGTATTTAGTTCCATCCAACAGGCTTGCAAAGTGAAAAACAAAAACTCTAAAGAACTCATAACAGAGCTTTTCTTTGCCCCCAAAGAGTGTCTTTTATCTCCTTCTTCAGCCAGAGTTACCTTGGAATTATTATCTTTCCCCTCTTTAACTCAAACCAACCAAACCCCAGAAATTCAAGTTACCAAGGAACAATTGACTCGCGCCAGAATATCAGGATTTCTTAGATATGGAGTATTTGAATATTCTGCGCAACCAAAGAAAATTCCATCGTCACAGAATGGTGGAACCAAGCCACATAAAACTGCAAATTTAAAAGTTAACTGACCTCTGAGTTTTTATTTATGAAAAGAAAACGAAACCTATTGTTTCTTAGACCCTATTTGAAGACAAGTTAAAGCTAGAGAATTAAAGTTTGAAGAGCTTAAAAATAGATGTGTTTAACTTTTATTTAGTAGTCTCGCCAGTAAATAAAGAAAATGTCTTTTACTTCATTAGTTTTTGCAGATTCAACTAATATAGGTTGAGGTGTTGGATTGGTCTGTGTTTTTATTTTCGGAATTCTTTTGGGTCATAAGTTAACAGCAAAGTGATTTTCTAGAAAGGTAAGTAAGCAAAATTTAATTTCTGCATCTCAAGTTAGAGAGATGTATAGACAAATAGGAAGAACTCCCACCGAGAGACAAATCAGACAAATGCTAGCTGCAGTGAATAATAAACAGGAATAAATAACTATTTACTTTTATAGTTTCTTTCTAGTAAATAGGATTTAAGAGTGGGTTACCACTCACTTTTACTCCCTCCCCCAAATCTCACTGGGGCTTTACACCTCGGACATCTCTGAAATATTATTCTGCAAGATTTCAGATTTAAGTGAGAAGAGATTAGAAAACATTACAACTATTGAGCAGTTGGAGTTGATCATGCAGGACTCTCTTTTCAATCTAAGTTCGATTCTCTTTATAGTCAAAAATTTTCCAAAGACAATAAAGAGGAATACCTACAAGAGATGCATAAATATGCTGAAGAACTAAAGCAACACATACTTTCTCAATTCTCTTTAATAACTTCTTCTATTTCAATTGAATCTGCAAGATATACCCTAGAAGATTCAATCCAGAAAAAAGTAGCAGATCACTTTCACACCCTTTTCTCTCAAGGACTAATTTACAAGAAAAAAAAACTAGTTAATTGAGATATCAAGTTACAAGAAGTACTAGCTGATTGTGAAGTTCACTACAAAGAAGCTAATTCCAAGCTTTATTACCTTAAATATCCTCTAGAAGATGAACCAAATAAATATATAGTTGTTGCTACTTCTAGACCAGAAACTATCTTTGGAGATGTAGCTGTATTTGTTAATCCTGAAGATACAAGATATACAGCCTATCACAAAAAAAGAGTATTAATTGCTGGACTTAATAGATCAATTCCTGTTCTACCAGATCCTTTAGTAGATAAAGAATTTGGAACAGGTGCTGTTAAATGTACTCCCGCACATGACCAATTAGACTGAGAGCTCTCTGAAAAACACAATCTAGAGAAATTAGAAGTCATTGATAAACAAGGCAGATTAACTGAGTTAGCTTTACAGTTCAACTCCTTAGATAGATTAGTGGCAAGAGAAAAAGTTGTTTCCTGACTAGATTCTCTAGGACTAGTAGAAAAGATAGAAGATTATCAAACTTCTCTTTTGTTCTCAGAAAAAAGTAATAGCATAGTGGAAAAGATACTCACTGAACAATGATTTCTTTCCTGTTCCAGAATGTCTAAACAAACTATTCAAGTCATCCAAGAAAAGAGATTCAATTTCAATGTTTACCCATTAGAGCAACTAGAAAGACTTTTAAGTTATCTAGAGAATATGGAAGATTGATGTCTCTCTAGACAAATACTATGAGGAATAACAATTCTAATAGTGTATGACCTTGAATACAAGAGATATAGAGTTAACCAAAGAGCCAAGCAGGCATCTGAAATAGAGGAAAAGATAGTCTTAGACACTTGATTTTCTTCTTCTCTTTGACCCACTCTTGTATTTGAAGGAAAGCCTAGAGAAAAAAGCACCTTCTTCCCTCTAACTACCTTAATTTCAGGAAAGGATATTCTTCTTCCTTGAATCTCTAGAATGCTCTTTCTTTCTCTTCATTTATTTGGAAAACTTCCCTTTAAAAATGTATTTCTACATGGTCTTTTAAGAAATAAACAAGGAGAAAAGATGTCTAAGTCACTTGGAAATGGAATACTCCCAGAAGAGTTGTATAAGAAATATAGCCCAGATGTAATTAGATTGGCCTTTCTCTCAAATACTAACTATGACAGAGACCTAAAGTTCTCAGATCAAATCTTTCACAAATCCAACTTATTTGTACATAAGCTAGAACATATCTTTAAGTTCATCTCTCAACAATTAGAAGATCATCCTTTAATAACAGAACTAACTGATCCAGTAACTTATCAGTTTGAGAGATTAAGTTGAGGAGAGAGATGAATACTTAGAGAGATTTGCTCTTTAGGAGACAAAATAGAAAGCCTTTACAGTGAGTTTGACTATTTCAATCTCTCTAAGGAAATAATTTCTTTTTTCACTGAAAAGTTTTCTAATAAGTTCCTAGAGTTCTTGAAGTTATCGGTACCACTTACAGATAACAGCATTAAGTTTGTAGCCTATATCTGTAAGCTATCCTGTAGAATACTTTATCCTTTTGTACCAGAATTCACTAAAGAGATACATCAGAAGATATTTAAAGAAGAATTAAGAGCTTATTATCCTAAAAAGTTCTATCCAGAGAAGATAACTATTAATGCCTTCAAATATGATTGATTCTTCCAATATGTCAAAGAAATAAGACAACTATATCTGGCTTTAGAACTAGATAACAACACAAAAGCCCAATTAAAGATCTACTCTATTGACAAAGACTTAAATGAGTTCCAATTAGGCATAAAAGATTTAGTTCCTTATCTAAAAAAACTAAATCATTCAATTTCCTCTTTTGTCAACTTAGAAACTAAGCAATTAACTAATCTCCCAACTCTCAAGTTTGGAAAGTTGTATTTCGAGCTTTTATTCGAGAACCTACCAGTTGAAAAATACAAACAATATCTAGATAAGAAATTAAGTACCTTTGAGTTTGAGCTTTCCCGATCAAAAACAATACTTTCCAGAAAGAGTTTCTTAGAGAATGCCCCAGAAGAATTAAGAAAAGCCGAGAATAAGAAATACAGAGACTATTTAGCTCAATACAAGTTCTATTCTGAGCTTAGAGCGCAGTTCTAAAGACAAATAGTTATGACTAATAGTTCTTTCAGACTTATTAAGGTAATAAGCTGAAAAAGACATTTAAGTTATCTGAAGCTGAAATACTTTTCAGCTCTTTAGTACTCGCCTGATCAACTATATGTGTACCACTATTCCCCCATAGTCTTTTATTTCTCTTCTTTTTCTTTGTTTATTGTTTTGTCTTTAAGCTCAACTACTTAAAGCTTTTTGTACTTTCTTCCCTTATCTGAGCTTTCTATTTTGGTTGAAAACTACTTAGTGACTTTTCTGTTAGAAGCCTTAAGTTAGCGGAACCAATACACAAATTTACCTATTGATTAAGAGATAAAGTAACTACCTTTATAGAACACAGATATGAAGGGGAATGTGGAAAGTTCATCTCCTATCTTCTCTTTAATAAGAAAGATTCAAGCTTAAAACCTATTATCAATGATTTCAGAATGCTCTCACTTTCTCACATACTAGTAGTTAGTGGTATGCATCTAAATATTGTTGACAATGGAGTAAATAAGTTAATTAGAAAGATACCTTTTAAGTGACTCAGGAACTTAATTAACTTAACTGCCTTATCTAGTTATGCTTGAGCGACTGGATTCTCTACACCCGCTACTAGAGTATTTAGTGAAAAAGTAATACTAGCTTTTAAGAAAAAGAACATTAATAACTCTATTGCAAATTGAGCCCAATCAGTTTGACTCTCTTTCTTCTTTTTCCCTAACTCTATCTATACTTATTCCTTTTTACTTTCTTATCTATATTCTTTGTCATTCAGAATAATAGATAAGTTAGAGTTAACCAAGTTAAAAAAACACTTAGTTAAGTTAGGATTTGCTTCTTTTTTAGGTTTCGCATTTTTCTCTTATTCAACTGGACAGATCTTTCCTCTATCAGGAATAAATCAATTATTTCTTTCTCCAATAGTTGTTTCAGTGTTTATCTATTATCTAGTAAGTTGACCCTTTAAGTTTTTGGTCCCTGTTGGCACCAAAATATATGGTTGGATGAAAGTGCTTGTGTCTAATCTAGAGATAAATAAGTCTTTTATTGATAGAGGGGTTGGATCTTATCTAGAACCCTTTTATCTTACTTTTGGACTCTCTTTAGTTTGCTTATTGGCCTCTAAATACTATTTAGCTAAGAGAGAAAGAACTAAAAATTAGGAGATGCTCTGAATCTATCTTTCTAAGAATTTGTTTGCCTTAGAGATCAAGCAAGAAGACTTTTTCTTTAAGTTCAATAGCGAGAAGATATTGCACTTAAAGAGAGTTGATTTCGAGACTGTCAAGAATCAATTAACCCAAGTTAGTTTATTTGAAGAACATTCTCACTTTATATTTGAGGAATACACAGGCTCTTTTACAGAACTTTCTAGTCTCTTTGAAAAGATTTCTATTTCCGCTAATGTATTGATAACTAAGTCTCTTGAGAGCAAAATATACTTACCTCCCAAATTAATTAGTCAGCTAGCAGATAAAGATTATTGGCAGTTTGAGCCTAGTATTATGTCCAAAGAAAGATATCTAACTAGATTACTAGAGAGATATAAATTAAAGAAAATATCTTCTAATCTTTTAGAGGTGATTAAGAAAGAGGCTATGGGCTCTCACATACAACTTAAAGGAGTTTTGACCCAACTTAAGTTAGTTGTTAAGTCCAAGGGAGAGCTCACTGAAGATTTAATTAGAAACTTAATTGAGGCAAATGATGTAGTGCCACAATTAAAAAACAAATATTTATTCTTAGAGTGGTATATTGGAGGAAGAATAAAAGATTGAGTTTTATTTCTTAGAACTGTGTTATTTAAGAAGAATAGTTCAGGAGATACTTTACTTGAATTTTTGAAGTATTTAGCCTACTCTCTAAACTATCATTTTTGGAATGAAAGAAATGATTTAGAAGTTCAGAAATTTATAAGAGAATTTAGCTTTAATTTCCTTGTTTTTATTGAGACAGAAATATTTAAAATCAAGTCCAATTTAACCTCTGGGGTTCTTTTCTTCTTTTGAAAACACAGACCTTTAAATAAACTTCAACTAGCTATCTAAGCTGAAAGATTTAGTGAGTAATTTCACTTTAGAAAAAGAGATATCTCCAGAGATTAGTGCCTATAGTAAGTTATTTGAGTTAGCTAAAGACTACTTAACTAAGTTATCTTATTATGAGAATTTCATAAATGATGTAGCTTCTCAGGAGCCTGAAAGCTTAGAGTTTCTTTCTAGCTCTTTTAGCCTCTTAAGAGAATTAGGCAGTTTATCTGGTAATTCATCAGGAATTGAATCACTTGTTTCTAGCTTTAAATCCAAGATCACTAAGGGAGAAAAAGACTTTAGTCCTAAACAACTAGATAAATTATTTTTTTCACCATACAAGGGAGAAAGAGAGTGGATAGATGAACTAAGTTACATACACATTTGAACTCTTAACAGCTATCAGTTAAATCTAAAGACTTGCAGTATTAATGACATTAAATCAAGTCTTAATTCTCCAGAGCTAGAACTTGAATTAAGAGAAGTTAAGGAACAAACACAACAAGCGGAGCAACAATTTAAGAAGAAAAAAACTTCAGATTTTTCTAAGAATGGTTTTGCAGTTTATAGAAATATATTCAGTTCTAAGTTCAGCTTTGGAGATAAAGATAATGGGGAGTATGATGATGGCTTTGAGCGAATTGTTTCAAGAACACAAGCAATTGAAAGGTTAGAGAGAGATATTAGAGGGGGAAAGATATATATCTACAACACAAAACCAATAAGAAATCTAAAGCTAAAGAAGTTACTTTCTTATCTTTTTCTTGCTGGATTAGTTGTTAGTTGTATTACCTTCTTAAAGGCTTTCATTAGTTGTGTATCTAATAATTGTCAAGAGAATCAAGCAATATTGTTCTCTATTATGAGCTTTATTTTTTTCTTGCTGGCTAGAAATGAAAACAATAAGTTTTTAGACAATGAAAACTTCAGATATTCCTTTAGTAGAAAGATCTTCTATTATTACTTCTTCTTATCTTCATTCTTTATATTTAATAAGGCTGATTATCAAGCTTTATTTGGTACAAGTTCAGATAGTTTTCATAAAGCAATACTGGGGGTTCTAGTGTTTTTGGTAATAACCTCTATCAGCTGCTTTACTGTAGCTTATTTCTTTTTGAATCCTAAAAAGAATAAAGCTTTAATTAAGGGACTACTTGACAAGTACTCTAACTCACCAAATCTATACAACTAGTCTGGTTAAAGAGTCTGATTAGGGATTAGACTTAGTTAAGCAACAATGTTAATTAGACTAGGAGCATATGGCGCTAAGAATTCTAAGAAGAGAAAATATAAACCTTTACTTTTCTTTAACTTAATACCCAATATTGTTTTTGGAATATTTATTGGTATATTCATAAATCTAATTCTGCTAGCTTGATTACTAATTGGATTATTTACTCAAGGAAGGGATTATCAGCTATTCTTTTATTCCTCTCTAGGGTTAATAACTTTCTTTATTTCCTATTTGATATATAGATACAAATACTTTCATATCCTAAAAGTACCTTCTTATAAGAGTTTCTTAATCTCTAGAAATAAATTGTTTTGATGAATATTTTGAACAGTTAATACTTGATTATTAAGCTGTTGAGCTGGAATGGTATGTATTGGTACCTTTGGAGGATTTGGTTGAAAACACTTTAATAATAAACAAATTTTGACTTTGACAGGTGAACCTGAATTAACTAGATTAACTGGAATTATTCTTTGAATTATTCATTGATTCTTGATAGGTACTCTATCTATAAGCTATAGAAAGTTTGTAGAGTTCTTTAATAGCTGTAGAGTTAAGTTGAGAAATAGAAGAGCACAATTAAAACAATTTAAGTTAAAGGCTGAAGAAGAAGTTAACTTTGAAACAATGAAAATCTAGAATGAGCTTTTTAGAAATAAATGAATAGTAAGTGGAGAGTGAAAGATGGTATAGAATACATTACTTCACTGCACAAATCCTTTTAAGTGTTTATGTCAGCGTTGCTATCATCTGGGACACAATGATTTACGTTTCAAAAAATGCTGTGGCTGGGAAATTAAATGCTACTATCACTGCCGCCACATCTGCTTTAATTCAATATTGTTTTCTGAGTTGCAAGTACAGAGTCTCTTGTAGATTATTTAGTCTCAAGTTATTAAAGGATAATTACACTTACTGATTAATTAAATGTTTGAATTACAGAGATAAAACAAAGAGCCTTAAAGGTTTCAAATTTAAGATATATCTCTTTCAATTACTTAGTATTTTTTCCTCAATCTTTGTATTTGCCCTAGGAAGTGTGTTGACTGCTAGTTGGAGTTATGATGGTCAAAAAGATTATTTCTTTAATAAGTGGTTTGGATTAGCAGGGGCTTTGATCTTTCCAGCAGTTAGATTATTTACCTCCTTAGTGTATATACCTAACAGAAGTTATAAATTATTCTTTAGGATTTAGAAAATGACTAGTTTAGGAGTGAATTCAATCTTTTTGAATAATATGTTGTTTTTTCAACAGACAAATGGAGATGATGCTAACAAAGTTAACAGTGTTATCTCTGGAGCTTTTATGGTTACTGTTTTGATTCTTTTCCTAGGACTCTATTACAAGATAACTCTGGAAAGAGCTAAAAATTATAAGAAACTTCCAAAGATTATTTTCTTGGTCTTCTTAATGATCAGATGGATAAAGAGAACTACTATAGAGATGTTGGGAAGAAGATATAGCTTTGCTATTCCTTTCTTTATATACATAGTCTTTTATTTTTGGGGAACTAGCTTGGTAGGTATGCTTGGATTTCAAGGAATAAGCACATTTGCCTATATTCCTATGTCTATTGCTGGAGTAGTTTTTGTGGGAACTGTGTTTTCTGGACTTGCAGCTAAAGGTTGAGGTTTTTGTAAAGACTATTATGTTTGATTCCGATTAGGAAAAAAGAAGATACTTCCAATACCAGATGTATTGAAGATGTTGGGTGAAGCCGGAAAAGTTATTTCTCTTGGTCTTAGATTGTGAGGAAACTATTTTGCTGGAGCTATAGTCTTGTTTATGGTGAAACATTTTTTGAGTAGCTCCATAGGTACATCTTGACAAAGCAATATCACTACACAATCTTTCTTGTTTCCATTGCATCTTTATTTTGATGTTGTAGATGGAGCTCTTCACTCTATGATCTTTCTAATATTGACTCTTTCTTACTGAAGCATGGCTAAGCAAGTAGAAAGCAAGTAAGATGTCTGACTTTTCTAGCAAAATAAGTGAAATGGTCAAATTATTTCTTCAAGCACAACCAAGCGTCATTGCCGCTCATGCAGTCTCCTCCATTTCAGTCATTATCTTTATTGTCTATTTCTTCTGAAAGCCTACAAATAAGTTCATAAATCAACAAAAGGAAAAGCTAGACAAGGTTCATAGTGCTTTATCGCAAGCAACTAAAGAAACCAAACAAGCTTTAACTAGTTTGCAAAAGGAACAAGAAGAGTTTCTCTTAGAGAAAAAGAAGTTTTTAAGAGAAAGAAAGGAGAAAGAGAAATTAATACTAAAACAAAGAATGGAAGAAGCGGAAAAGATGAAGCAAGAAATTATTGCTGAAGCTCAAAAGAGAGTTCAATTAATGGAGGAGGAGGCCAAAAGAACAGTAAATCAGAAGATTATTACTCTTTCAGTTGATTTGGCTGAGAAATTAATTAGAGGAGCAATAAATCAAAAGACTCAGTCAAAGATTATTGATGGTTATCTGGATGAATTAGATACAGTGTTTAAAGGAGCTCGCCCAGAAGCGGAAGATCTAGCTCAAGCAATTAAGAAGAGTTAGGCTATATGAGCTTTAATGATTCAGAGAAAGATAGGGCAAAGGTAGTTAGATTTGTAGCCGCTTTAATCTCTTGTTATGACAAAAAAACAGACTTTTTAAGACTATTGGATGAATCTAGCTCTTTACTTTCCTTTTTTAGGTCTTATGCAGAGTTTGGCACTTTCCTCTCTTCTCCTTTGTTCCCTCAAGAGCAAAAGGAGAAATTCTTAAAAGAGTTAATTAGATTATTTGCTTTTAAGCAAAGTTACTTATCTTCAACCCTATTACTATTAGTTCAGTTTCACTTAATTAAATATCTCTCTACTTTTCTTGAGAGCTTAATTTTTAAATTAGAGATTCAATTAAATCAAAAGAGTGTCAAGGTCTTTAGTACTCAAAAATTAACTAAGACCAAGCAAAATAAGTTGGAAAAGGGCTTGAAACAGAAATTTGGAAAAGAGATCTCAATTGAGTATTTAATTTCTAGTGAGATGATTGCAGGAATAAAGGTAGAATACGATGATACTATACTTGAATGTTCTTTGTCTAAGAAACTAGCTGATATTAAAGAGAAGCTATCAGCATTGGCTTAAAGATGTCTTCACCTAGACTAGAAGAATTTGCAGAGTCGCTCAAGAGATTAATTCAAGATAAGGAGTTAACCCTTAGAGAAGAAGGAACAGGAAAAGTTCTCTCCAACCAAGATGGAATACTTTCTATCTCAGGACTTTCCAACTGTACTCTTTATGAGGTAGTTCTAATTGGTCCAGATAAGATTCAGGCTTTAGTTCTAACTCTTAGAGAAAGTAGTATTGGGGCAGTAGTTTTAGGTAGATATGACAAAGTTTCTGAGGGAATGAATGCAGTAAGAACTGAAAAGACTTTTTCTGCCCCCAACGGAGATCAATTACTAGGAAGAATAATAGACGTATTTGGAAATGCAATAGATGGTTTGGGAGAGATCAAGAATGAGAAGTGATCTCAGGTGGAGGCCCCAGCACCAGAAGTAATGGAAAGGAGTTCTGTATGTGAACCTCTTTATACAGGAATCTTGGCTATTGATGCCATGATTCCTATTGGTAAAGGCCAAAGAGAGCTAATTATTGGGGACAGACACACAGGAAAAACTACTCTTGCACTGGAAGCCATTGTTAACCAAAAAGGAAGAAATGTTAATTGTGTTTATGTCTCTGTAGGTCAAAAGAACTCTACTTTATTCCAACTATCTAAGGAACTAGAGAAAATCGGTTCCTTGAGTTATACCTGTTTTGTTGTAGCTAGCGCCTCAGACTCACCAGCCTTGCAATTCCTATCTCCCTTTGTTGGAGTTACTATTGCAGAACATTGAATGTGAGAGGGTAAGGATGTGTTAATTATCTATGATGACTTAACACAACACGCAATTGCTTATAGAACACTTTCACTTCTTTTGAACTTCCCTCCAGGTAGAGAGGCTTTTCCTGGAGATATTTTCTATCTTCACAGCCGATTGTTGGAAAGAGCGGGAAAGCTTTCAAAAGAAAATGGAGGAGGTTCAATTACAGCCTTACCAATTATTCAAACTCAATCAGATGACATTGCAGCCTATATTCCTAGCAATGTAATTTCTATTACTGACGGACAATTATTCTTGAAAACCAATCTCTTTAATTCAGGCCAGAGACCAGCAATTGACTTAACTAATTCAGTCTCTCGGGTTGGAGGATCTGCTCAAGAAACAGCTATTAAGAGTATGACTAGTTCCTTGAAACTCTTCGTTTCTCAATACTATGAATTAATTGAGTTCTCTAAATTTTCCTCAGACCTTAATGAAGAATCTAAGAGAATATTTGCAATAGGTGAAAGAATACTTCCTATCCTGAAACAAGCTCCTCTAAAGCCTTTAGGCCCTAAAGATGAGTTAATGCTACTTCACCTAATCTCAACTAAGTTAATACTTGAGATTGAGAAAAAAGAATGAGTCTCTGAAGTTTGTGAAAAAGTTTTGAATGCTTGAAGAGCACATGAGCTTTATGATAGCCTTTCACTGGCTGAAAAAGCTAGTGATAGTCTAAAGACAACTATGACTAGCTTGTTTGAGGATGAGTACAAGCAGTTCTTATTTACTCAAAGCTAGTTATCAAGAATTATTTATAGACTGTTAATTGCTTAATTAACTAATGTCAACAGCCACTCTTTTAATTGCCAAAAAGATTAAAGATATGCAATTCATATTGAAGGTAACAGAAGCCCTTAAATTAATCTCTTCAGCGAAGCTAAGAAACTATAAACAAATAGCTCAAAAGAGTCAAGACTACTGTAACTCTATTAAGTTTCTGTTTGAAAAGTTCTATTCGAGTTATGAACATGATTACCAACTAACTAACACTAAATTCTTTCTTGCTGAGCAGATTAACCCAAAATTAGTTCTCTTAGTAGTTATTGGAACTGATCTTGCACTTTGTGGTAGATTCAATAAACAACTAATAGATCACATAAGAAACAACTTTTCTTCTCATTTACACCTAGTAGTTTTTGGAAGAAAGCTAACAGCTTTACTTTCCAACACTCCACTTAAAGAAAAAATAATTAAGTCTTATGGTTCAGAACTTCCTGCTAAAGAATTTTCTAAACAAATAGAAGAGATCTCTGCCTTCCTCTTAAAGGAGTATGTGAATAGAGGATGTCAATATTTACAGATACTTCACAAATCCTTAAATAAACCCTTTAAGTTAAAGAAATTATTGCCTTTTACTGAAGATTACTTCGGCAGAGTCACCAGATCCATTAAATATGAGACACACGAATATAAGGTAAATACTTCTGATTGTGTTATAGAGATGTTTCCTACCTTTTTTGAGAGAACCTTACAACTCTCTTTAATTGAATCTAAGATTGCTGAACACAATCTAAGAAGAGATGTAATGAGTAATGCTGTAAAGGCCGCAGAGGAAAAACTACAAGAGTATCAAATACTTTATAGAAAGATGAAACAATCTTCCATTACTCAAGAAATCTCTGAAATTACTGCAGCTATTAAGTGTAAGAATTAAAGTATCTCTCCGACTTCAATCCCTAGATTAGAATTTTCATCTCTTTCTGTGTTACTGTAAAACTCTGATTTTTCTTTACCAGTAGAGACCAATACTTTTTCTCAAAGAGAGTTAATTTGCTTTTCTTCAACTAACTTATCAAATCAATTTTTTTTGAGCAATTGAAAAACTTGTCTAATGATCTTAGAAACTTCTTTTTTTAAGTTTGGAGTGTATCTCATTTTCTGAGAGTTGAATTGATAATTATCGTTGTAAAGTAGATTTATCTCTTTTTCATTATTGAGAGTTAAAGCTAGATCTAGTTCAATATACTTGAGAGCTTTTTCTTCTATTAGGGGAGGGGTTGCAATTTTTAATAGTAGGTTGTAATTATTGTCTGGAAGAAGAGTTAATAAAACATTAAATCAATGTTCTTTTCAAAAGAATCAGAAAGTTGGATATTTATTAGTTAAGGTTGAACATCTTTTTCTTTTTGGGAATCTACTTGTATCATATTGAGATTGCTCTAATTCTTTAATTTGTTGAGCTTTTAAGGGGGGAAGGAAGAAGACTCAAGAGTTTGTACTTTCGAATATACAATGATGACCTTCTATGGATTTATATAGCGAACCATCACATCTATAGGTGTGAATCATCAATAGTTCTGAAGAAGATGTCAAATAAAAATTAAGAAAGTTCCTTAAAAGACTTTAGTTCAGAAAAAGATTTAAAAGATTGCTTTAGATGTGAAACCATCTTGTCATTCCAAGCCAGAATCTTCAGAAACTTTCATGTCACATTCTTTCCTATCATTTTCGCTCACACAGTTTTCTAGAGTTAACTTGATCTTGTCAAAACCTTTTTCTCAAGTTCACGAATCCCCCTCTCCATCGTTATAAGTCCAGTTTTTAACTTTAAATACATTCTTATTGCAATTGAAAGTTGTGTCATCATAAGTGTCCCCCATCGCGCCAGTAAGTGTCCCTAGTCTAGTAGTTCCTGTTCCAAAAATTGTTAGACGATAAGTTGTTTCACCCCTCAATCTTTGTTCATTTAAGTTAATTTCTCTGTTTTGACTACGATCAAATCTCTTTAAATAGAGTTCTTTATTCCCTCCAGAAACATTCTTATAGGCTAAAGAAAGTCTTTGTTAAAGACAAATCCTTTAATCTCATCTCCCATGCCTTTACTTTAAGTAAAGAAAGAGTTGCAGGCACTCCACAACCAAAACAAATAATACTTCTAGACAAGAGCTTAGGCAAAAACATAATTCTTAGTTAATAAATTTACTGAGCCTAAAAGTTAATTTATATGGGGCGATTAATGGGATTCGAACCCATACATGCCTGGACCACAATCAGGTGTGTTGACCATTTCACCATAACCGCCAAATTCTATTAAGGAGAAGTAAAATTTAGAATAACTGTTGATTTCTCCTTATATCTATTCCAAAACCTCTGTGATAGGTCTAACTTAGAAGTTTAGATTATTGATTAAAGCCTTAGTTTATTGGTTATTTAAATTCAATTAATTCCTCTGTATCTTTTAAATAACTATTAAGTAGTTGTAGTATTTTCCAAAATGACTGAGAGAATGCAAGGATATATTTCTCAAGTTTCTGGACCTATTGTGGATATGGTCTTTCCTATTTCAGACCAACCATCTATATATGAGAAGATAGAACTTTGTGAAGAGACAGTTAAGGCAAAAGAGTTACAAGGGGCAGTATTTGAGGTAGCACAGTTATTGGGAGACGGAAGGGTTAGAACAATTGCCTTAACACAAACAATTGGATTATTCAGGGGAATGAAGGTTTTGAGAACAGGAGAACCATTGAAAGTTCCAGTAGGAGAAAACACTTTGGGAAGAATGTTTAATGTTATCGGAAATACCATTGATCATTTACCTGAACTACCAGAAACTGAATGTAGATCTATTCATGCTCGACCTCCAGCCCTAGAAGAACAAACTGAAAATCTAGAGTTACTGGAAACAGGAATAAAGGTTGTAGACTTACTAGTTCCTTTTGCTAAAGGGGGAAAGATTGGATTATTTGGAGGAGCCGGTGTTGGAAAAACTGTTATCGTGCAGGAATTAATTCACAATATTGTTACTAAGCATGGCGGCCTCTCTATCTTTGTGGGGGTGGGGGAAAGATCGAGAGAAGGAAATGACCTTTACTTTGAGATGTTGAATAGCGGAGTTTTAAAGAATACTGTTTTGCTCTTTGGACAGATGAATGAAGTACCTGGAGCTAGATTAAGAGTGGCTTTTAGTGGATTAACAATGGCTGAATACTTTAGAGATGACATGTTTAAAGATGTTTTGTTATTCATTGACAATGTCTTTAGATTTGCACAGGCAGGTTCAGAGGTTTCTGCTTTGTTGGGTAGAACTCCTTCAGCAGTTGGTTACCAACCTACTCTTGCTTATGAAATGGGAAAGTTACAAGAAAGGATTACTTCAACTAAGAAAGGATCAATTACCTCTGTGCAAGCTGTATATGTTCCCGCAGATGACTTAACAGACCCAGCCCCAGCAGCTATTTTCTCTCACCTAGATGCAAAGATTGTTCTAGACAGAAAGATAGCGGCATTAGGCTTGTATCCTGCAATCTCTCCCTTATTGTCTTCCTCAAACCTATTGGCACCTAAGGTAGTTGGAGAAGAGCACTTCAAAATAGCTAATGAGGTAGTCAGAATACTACAAAAATACGAAGAATTACAAGACATTATCTCTATTCTAGGGATAGATGAATTAAGCGATGAAGAAAAGAAATTAGTCTACAGAGCTAGAAAGATAAGAAACTTCTTCTCTCAACCTTTCTTTGTCGCAGAGAAATTCACTAATATTCCTGGTAAATATCTTTCTAGAGAAGAAACTCTTAGTTCCTTTAACGCCATACTGGAGGGAGAAGTAGATGATTTACCTGAAGAAGCCTTTTTCTATGTAGGAAATATAGAAGAAGTTAAGGAGAAAGCAGAAAAAATAAAACAGGAACAATCTAAGTAGAGTTTGCTTCGTAAGTCTCAATTCGAAGGGTTAGCACAGAAAGTAATCAAGAATTATTACCGAGAATTTGCAGGGAGCCTACAGAATAATTCTCATTCTCAAGCCCTTCTGTATGCACAAAAGATAGAAAGCTTAAGAGCTAACTTTCTTAACTATTTAGAAATCTCTTATACTCATTTAGCTTCAATTCAGCCTAACAGGTATTACTTAGAGAGAATCATTATTAATTTCTTGGATTCAAAAAGTAGAAAATGAGAACTATTTACTAATTGTTCAGATTTCAAATTCAAAACTTGTTGTACTTATTCTCTAGAAGAGTTCTTAAAAAAAGACAAAATAGTAGGTGCTACATTGGTTTGTTTAGGCGATCAAACTGATCCGTCTTTAATTAGTGAAGTTGGCAAAAAACTGAGTTACTTTCAAGAAAGAAATCAAGCAGTCTATAGTTACCTAATTAGTAAAGAGTTGAACACTCTAAAAAAACAATCTTTGCAGCCCTTTTCATTTGTTTGCTATGACCCTTCAGTAGAATTAAATGATTTTGGTTCCGTTTTGTTTGGGTTCCAAAAAAACCTACAACTTAATCCTGTGTTTCTAGGGAGTGGCGGAGCAAGCTTTGACCATCAAACAAGCGAGATTAAATTGAAAAAGATACCTTACTTGCTAGAAATAGGAACTCAAAATTTAATTTCTTGGTTAGTTCTTGCTGAATATTTCGACAAATTATCACAAAAATCAAATATTCCTTTAGACTCTATTATTAGGGATGTCAGCTAAAACAAGATTACTTTTAAAACTTAGCGGAGGAGCCTTAGCCTCAAATACAAACCCTTTTTGTGAAACAAAACTTCAGAGCTTAGCCAAACAACTAAAAGAGCTTTCACAACTTTACTCCTTAGGTATAGTTGTCGGGGGAGGAAATATTTGAAGGGGTAGAGAAGGAAGGTTAACTTTCCTAAAGTCCAATGAGAGAGACTATGTTGGTATGGTATCGACAATTATTAATTGTTTTGTGCTTCAAAAAGCTTTAGAGGCTGAAGGATTGGCTGTTAAGTTATTCTCTGCTTTAGAAGTTGAGAGAATAACTGACAAATACACTCTCTCAGAAATTGAGTTATCTTTGAGAGCTGGAGAGATAGTCTTATTTGCTGGAGGGGTAGGAGAACCTAGCTACAGTACTGATAGCGCAGCCATTATTAGAGCTATTGAGATTGGAGCAAAACAAGTATTAATTGGCAAAGAAGGAGTTAAGGGAATATATGACAAAGATCCAAATGTATTTAAGGATGCAGTCTTTCTTCCCAAAGTAAGCTATGATGAGATAATTTCTAAAGACTTAAAGGTACTAGATCAATCTTCTATTAACTTAGCGAGAGACAATAAGTTAAGACTGTTGCTTTTTAATCAAGAAGCTGATAATAGTTTCATTAAAGCTTTAAAGGGAGAGATAGAATATTCAGAGGTAGTTTAGGTAACTATGGATTCTTCTAATTGAGCAGAACACTTAAAGCAAGATTTTTCCAAAATTCGATTAAGAATGTTAGAAAAACTAGAGGAGTTCAGTATTCTAAGACTTAATCCAAAACACTTTTACAGTATAAAGGTTGAACAAGAATCAAGTCTTAGCCCCTTAGCTGAGTTAGCCTCCATTAATCTTGAGTCAGCTAGAATGCTTCACATCAAACCTTATGTAGTTAGTCAAAAGTCATTACATGAAATTGAAAAAGCTATTAAGAAGGCCAAGCCAAATGTCACTATAAATTCAAAGGACAATGAATTAATTTGTTCTATTCCTGAACCTACTGCCGAGATCAGAGAGGAAAAAATCAAAAGTAGTAAGCAAGTAGTAGAAGAAGCGAGAATAGCTCTTCGAACAAAAAGACAAGATCTACTTAAAAAATTCAAGAATTGATATCCTTCAGAAAATGAATTGCATTCAAATAAAAACTCATTAGAAAAAGAGATTTCTAGGTATCTTTCTGAGATTGAGTCAGAATGAACAAATAAAGAAAAAGAATTTAGACAACTAAAGTAAGGAAATGTAAGTTCTTAGGTGTTCTCTCTCTGATTTTCGAATCAGGAGAGAAAAGAAAGAACAAAACATTGTTTTTGACTATTTGCTTTTTTTATTGGTCTCTCCATTCTTTTAATCTGTTGGACTGCCCCTATACTAGCAGATGGAAAAGGCTCATTTCCTCTTTCTAAAGTTTTTTCTTTTCTCAAGTCTAAAGATGCCGGATCCAAAACTTTTAAGTATTTAGGGCTATCAGTTCTAGTTTTTATCAGCTTTATTTTTGTCTATAAAAGTATTCTGGAAATATTTTCCTTAGTAACTCCTCCCACTCAATGACGTAGAGCCAAAAGATACCTATTTCTCTTTACAGCTTTAGCTTTAGCCCCATTACTTTGTTGTACTTTGGTAGTTGCTAAGGATGATAAAGAATGAAAAATATCTAATGCAACTCAATATTTTTTCTTTCAGTTTTATTTCTTCATAGCTAACAGAATAGGTTGAAGATTTTTCATTAAGTTCTTATTGCCTGAAATTACTGGGGAGTCCTCTTTAGTAATTAAGAAAATAGGTGGAAAGTTAACAAGACAACATTATCTAGGCTGAACAGCTTTCTTTTTATTAGCTTTTTATCTACCAATATGGGCTTTACTGTTAGTGGTTGCTATTGCACTCTTCAATAACTCTTTTTCTTTCTTATTCGGGAGAAAGGTTGGCACAACTAGGTTGTCAGAATATAGCCCCACAAAGACCTTGGAGGGATCTATATTCGCTTCTTTTCTAGCTTGAATATGTTTTTCAGTATTAGCTATCTCATTTTTTAAGGCTAAGTGGTTTGGTCATGGAAATTTTGCTGGAAAAGAAATTCATTTTTTCATTTTTGCTGTTTTGCTCATAGGAGCCATTTCTTTTCTTACAAATTGAGGGGATTGTACCTTTAGTCTATGCAAAAGAGCTTTAGGTTACAAGAATTTTGGAAGGTTATTTGGAACCCAAGTTGGAGGTTTTTGAGATAGATTTGATAGTCTTGCCTTTCCATTATTTTTCACTTCTATAGTTTTCTGAATAGTGTTAGCAATAATCAAGAAAGAGGTAGGATCTCCATTTAGCAGTAAATAAATTAACTAAGTTTTCAGTTTATGTAATCCTTAATTAGTTCACTTAAAGCTAAGTAACTTCTACTTTTAAATCAACTAGTAAATTGAAGAAGACAGTTTTGATAGACAAGGCATTCTTCTTGTCTTTTATACTGTTGCTCTAATCACTTTACAGCCAGAACCATATTTTCTACATCTAGCTCACAATATTCTTTGAGTTGCTCTCGCAAGGAAAAAGTACTTTCTTTCGGAATCACTCAATTATTAGAAGTTAGGTGTTGGTTATCTAATTGATCTTCTGATAGATAAAAAAAGAAGTAAAGAAGTTGAGCTGTTCGCCCATCTTGAACTAACTCTATCTCAGAATATTGTTTCTTAGAAACTAATTTAGTTAGTTTTTTTAGACTGTGAGCCCCTTCTAAAGGTCCTATTAGATTAAGTACAAGATTCTTTGAGAATCTAAATCAATCACTTAGATCAATAGTTAATAGTCGAATTCATTCAGCGAGTCTAGAGAGTTTTTCTTCTTTCTCTTTGTATTTTTGAGATAACTTAGATAATCACTCACACTCAAAAGTTTTGTTGAAAGAGATATAGACAATTTTTTGTTTTGCTAACTCAAAATTTCAGTTCAGTTGAAGTATGGGGTATGCAAGCTTAGTGATAATTAGTTGTTCAAATTCTTCTAGTTTCTCTTTGTCTTCCAGTATTAAGTTTTCTTTTAAATAGAGATTTTTACCTTGAAAAATTTGTAGAGAAAGCTGAGTTAGGGTTTCAGAATAGGATTCGAAGTCATAGTAGACTTTTCACTCAATTTCTAGCAATTCTTTCTGTAATTTCTGACAACCTTGAATTGAAAATATAGAGTGATTACGACTATCTAGATTTATCTCAAAAAATTTGGAGTAACAAAAAATTAGAAAGGAATCTCAGAAGGTTTTTTCTTCTGGGATTGGCGGCAAGGAACTAATGTCTATTGCCTTAATTAGTTCAAAGATTTTTTGAAAACCAACCAAAGATGAAGAGAGAATTTCAAAGTTAGGATATAAAAGTTGTAAGGCTTGTCTGTAGGCAGAAGCGCTTGATTCAAACAGCTTAAGTTGTGAATAAGTTTGATGATTTGATACTAGGGAATTTAGTGAGAGTAAATTAGTTCAATTAATGTGTTTGTATCAATCAGAGAAAACCTCTAGATTTTCAGGAACTTCTTGAATTAGCTTACTTGCCAATTGTGTCAACATTTTCATTCGCTCAGGAAAGTGTTCTTTCAAAAGTGCGATAGCTTCGGAAATCTTTTCTGCATTTTTTTCAAATGATTCTGTGGTTTCAAAAGTTTTTTCTTCAAATTCAAAAGGAAGGTTTTTTGTCAAGCTTTGTACCTCTAGAAATCTTGAGATTTTTAGATAATCAGGAGAAGATTTTTTAGTTAATTTTTTTACTGAAGGAAGATAGTTAGAAAGATGTAACTCCCCACCGGCATCAAATCAAGCAATAAAAAACTCTTTAATTTCTATTTCTAGATATTTTTGGAAACTTAGAGAATAGAAGAGAAATTGAGGAAAGTAAGTTACATTAGGCTTGAAAGTATAGGAAAATACAAACAAGATGAAATTGTCATCAGAGACTAATAGGCCGCTAGGATTCAGAATAAAGTCAACTCCATCTCCAGAGAAATTCTTAAGCTGAATTTTTGGTTCATAGATAAAAAAAGTGTTTATTTGGCTCGTTCTTTTGTGTTCCAGAAAAGCCTCTCAGTCTTCTTTAGTTCCCTGAAATAGATAAACCAATTGAGATTTTTCTTTTCAATTCCACAAATTAAGAAGTTCTGTGAGGAAGTCTTTATTGTGCGTAGAGCTCTCTGCTTTGTTCATAATTTTTTGAATAAGTAATTTTTTGTTTTCATATTCACTAAGAGAGAGGTTTAGTGCTTGATGTGTTTTTTCTTGGCTTGGTATCTCAGAAATTAATTCAGAAAGCTCTTGTTCGGAGAGAAAGGAAAGCTCAAAGGGAACTTCTAAAGACCTTTTAAAAACTTTGTAATTAAGACTAAATAATTGTTCTAAAGCCTTCTTTATGGGATAACTAATTCTTTTTTTGAGATTTTTGAAGTTTTAAGAGAGTTAAGAGAGGAAGAAAGAATTTCATCAGATTTCTTTTAGTTTTTTGCTTTTTCTCTAACTGTTGTTGCTCAAGTTTACTTTGCCTTTCAGCAGCCTTCTTGTCCCTGAAGTATTTAAGTTGCATTGCATAAATTCAGTGAAGCTCTGCCTCATAACTTAGAGAAGCAGTAAATAATATCTTGTATTTGTCTTTAGTACCTTTTTTTGGATTCTTAAATAATTCAATTTCTATAGCTTCTCAAGGAGTTAGAGACCGTTGTTTACTAATAGTTCTGAAACAAACTAAATATCTATTTCTAGAGATTATTTTCTTTTTTTGCTTAGTAATTCTTGAGAGAGCCTCTCCAATTAATCTTTTTTTGATTACCTTTTGAAATCTTTCAGAACCAGAGACTCTTTTATAAATATCTAGATATTCTCTGTAAATAGAGTATTTTTGAGCTAATAGATTTAAGGTTTTGAGTTCTATTGTCCTCTGGTACTCTTCTTCTTTTGGAAAAGTCTTAGTTTCTTTTTGAGCAAAAGGAATTCATTTATTTCACTTTGCTTGTCTCTTAAGTTTCTTTGGACTTAGCTTAATTCCTTGAAGTCTGGCATTTTCTATCTTTAAACTTTGCCTGACCTCACAAATGTATTCTCTCAAAGTTGAGATAGTTTGAGCCCTTGGATAAAGAGAAAGATCAGCTAATTGATGCCCTTGTCTTCCCGAAAGCTTTAGGTATTCCTTAACTATGTATCAAATGTCATCTTTTCTATTAAGTTGTTTAGCTCGCCTCTCTCTTTTTCTCTTGGTGATGAAATAAAAGGCACCAATAACAAAGAAAACTGGGAGGATCGAGTATGCTGAACTAAGCAATAGAGTAAGTGAGGGAGGAGTATATCCTCCCTCTTATTTACTTAATTTAGTTCGGAGCTGTTTGTTTTTGTTGTGTAAGAATTCAGCAACTCATTTAATTTTCTAGTGCATTTGGATTTAAGTCTATTGGCTCTACCCTTAGTAATTAAACCTTTGCTTTGCTTGCTATCCACAGTCTTATATAGCTGTGAAAGGGCTTCTTTCTTTTTTTGAATTTTTTCTTCAGTTAAGTTATTGGCTTCAAGAATACTACTTAATTGTTTCTTAATTTGCTTCTTAGCTCTCCTTCTAAGTTCATATCTGATTCTCTCCTTCTTTAGCTCTTTCTCTCTAGATTTAGCCCTAGAGTTAACTTTCTTTTTTATTGCCACCCTATATAAAGATTAACTAAGCCACCAAGGAGTTAATTTTCTCCTTTTAGACCTTAGATTTAAAAAGTAAAGAAAGGCAATATATTCAGACTTAAATCCAAAGATCTCACTTGTTTTTTCTTTTCAAGTATTAGAAAGCTCAACTAACTCTAGAACTTTAGAACAGTCTTTTGATACCTCATACCTAATAATTTCAAACAGTCGAAGAGAAAGGTCAATTAGATTTAAGTACTTATCAAATCTTATTCCTAGTAGATTTAAGTCGTTGTCTTCTTTGTTCTTTTTAATAATGGAGAGAACATAGGATTCATTGAAAGAAATAATGGGTTTAGGAAGATAACTTTTAATTTCTTCTTCATCTTCTCCAGAGAAGTGAGAATTTTCTAGTAAATATAAAACAGAACAGTCTAGGAAATTAACTGCATCTTGTTTGGAGAATATCTGAATATATTTCCTTCAATGAAAGTTAAGTAATTTCTCTGATTTTTTTTTGTATAGAAATGGAGAGGTTGTAGATAAAAAGATGGCTATTGCAAGTATTTGTTCCTTGTATTTTTCAAAAATAGGACCTTGAGAGAGATAATATCCTCTCTTTTTAAAGCAAGACGAAAGAATTTTATAGATACTCCTTTCTGATCCTTTTTTACTGAATATTCGCTTTCTTTGCCTGACTTTATTTTTGGGAGTTGGTTCTTTATTAACTAAAAAGGATTTCAAGTTTTAGCGAGAAGGAGAGATTCCTATCTCTCAATAAAGGTGGCCAATAGTACCATTTCTGATTAATTGGAGGAATTTACGTTCAGCCAATTCTAGGGATAGATCTCCTTTCTTCTCTAACAATCTATACCTTTTAGCTAGGGAACTTAGGAAGGAGTGATAGGGAAGATTTGTGAGGCTTTCTTTAGAGTTTTCAGACAATAGCTTTTGCAATTTAACTGGGTAATTTCTTAAGAGATAGTTATAGGCTCATTCTCCGATGGTTTCATTTCCCCCTTCAGTAGCAGGTAAGAAATCTAAAAGCCTAAATAGAATCTTTAACTCTTTGTTTAAGTTAGAAGGGAATAGTCCAGGACTATCATAAACCAATAAGGCAGTTGCGGGAATCTTGTGTCTGGAAATATTTCTGGTGGTTCCAGCCTCCGGAGACTTTTTAACTTTTCTTCTACCTATTAATAGATTTATTAGGCTAGACTTGCCACTATTTGCGCCACCCATAATAATGAGTGAATTGGTAGCCTCTTTTGAGCTTAAAGTTAGAGCCTTTAACTTGGAATAAATTAATCTAAGAATAGCTTTTTTAGAGCTAGGTTTTCTTAAGTCAAATGAATTCTCTAATTTAGGAGAGGGAAGAAGATCTTGTTTGGAGAATATAACTAGTATCTCTTTATTGGGTCATTTTCTCTTTATTTCTTTTATGTATATCTCCCTTAGTTGTGGTACTCTTCCATCAACTACCAACAGAATTAAAGAGATATAGGGCATTAAATTAGAGATATGTCTAAAGGATTTATGGAGATAAAGGGGTAAGTACTTAGTAGTTTTGTTAGTTTGTTGCATTTTTTTGATTTAGCTTAAGTGAATAAGAACACACATATAGGAATATTTGAAACACATGTGCATTTCACTTCCAAGGAGTTTAGCCCTCATTTTGAGAGACTAGTTAGCCTTGAAAGTAACTTTCAATACTTGAATGTAGCAACCTCTTTAAGTGAGTCTAAGGAAGTAGTGGAGCAGTCAAGGGAATTTGCACAAATCTACTGTGCGATTGGAATACACCCTCTATATATTACGGAAGAAAAGCATTCTTTAGAAGAAGTGATAACCCAATTGGAGGAACTAATACTAAAGAACAAGTCTAAGGTATTGGCAATTGGAGAGATTGGACTCGATTTTTATAGAGTAACCAAAGAAGAAAGTTATGAAGAGCAAATTAAATGGTTGGAAACGCAATTAGAGCTGGCAAGAAAACATAATTTAAGTTCTGTTCTTCACATAAGAAATGCAATGTCTGAAGCAATTGAAGCCCTAAAGAAACAATCTAGTTTTTATGGAATAATTCACTCTTTTGATGGAACAAAAGAAGAGCTAAGAGAATTGCTTAGTCTTTCGAAAGATTGCTTTATCTCTTTCTCTCCTTTGATTTTTAGAAATATTGAAAAATTTAGAGAGTTAATTTCTGAAACTCCTTTAGATAGGTTATTAGTAGAAAGTGACTCTCCTTATTTGGCACTTAGTTCCACAATATGCAGATCTATTCTTAGAGTTATCTCCGAAGTTAAGAAAATTGAGCTATCAGAACTTAAGAAAATAGTAATGGAAAATAGCAAGAAAGCACTTAGAATTCCCTAGCCTAATTCAAAATAGGGACTTAAAATTTTAAATATATGGCTAAGTTAAAAACTCTTAAGCAAAGCTTGAAAAAGCAAGTCAAGAAAGAGGAAAAGGAGGCAAAGGAGGCAAAGGAGGTAAAACCAACTAATCCTCCTAGACATGAAAGACTTAAAGTAAATAGATTAGCTTCTCCCGATCAACCCATTAGAGTTAGAATACTTGGGCCTACAGAGATTTTTGTGAGCGAGGATGTTAAATCTCTTCAGGTAAATCTGCCTGATGGAAAGATGTCTATTAATAGAAGATATGCCTCTGTAATTGAAAGACTAAAAGAGGGAGAGATTAAGTTAAATCTTGCCTATCCAAGTTCTTCCGGTAGTGGCCAAGAGAAGAGATATCAAATCTCCTCAGGTTGATTAATTACCTCACACAATTTGTGTGAAATATTAGTTAAAAGTTGTAAAGAAAGTTAAATTGGCCAAAGAGTTAGCAAAAAAGTTCTTCCTAGATAATTTCCCTCAGTTCAGGGCTCAAATTAGAACCTTTAAGAAGATACTGGTAGGGTTTTCTAATCAGATATTCCAGATAACTCTATTAGATGGGAGATCTTATAAGGTCAGAATAGCTGATAATAATCACCTAATCTCTAGAAAAAATGAACAAGAAGTTTTGAAATTAGTTCCAGACCCAAATTTAATAGTCTATGATAGTGCTACTGGAAATGCTATTTATAAATGGATAGTGGGAGATCAATTAAGTGCTAGATTACTAGACAGAAATTTATTGGAAAGAATAGTTGAGTTAGCTACTGAATACCACTCTATACCCGTATCAGAACTAAAGAATATTACTGAACATGATCACTTCGATACTATTTCCAAAGTAGATCAAGATAGACAAGAATATTCTGAGTATTTTCCTGTCTATAAAGAATTAGTTGAGAAGTATCAAGATTTGCCAAAAATCTTAACTCACAATGATATAAGTCTTAAGAATCTAATCTACTCTAATTACTATGGGATAGAGAATTTAACTCTAATAGACTATGAGTGAGCTAGACTAAATACTATCTATTGAGAGTATGGTAATTTCGCTAGAGAGTGCCAATTAACTAAAGACAAGATAATGCTTTTGGCTCAAATGTTGAATCTGAATAAAGAAATATTGCTTGACTTTGTATTTATTGCTACTTTTTATTCTTGACAGCTAAGTTTCAGTTGAGATAGATCAGAGAGACTAGAAAAATATAGAGGTAAGTTGATCTCTCAACTAGAGAAATACATGTCCTGAAGAAGTTAGGAGAGAACAACAAGCTAATAAATAGGGAAATAGTTACTTCTTTTTAAGACTAGATTTTTAGTGAAGTCTCTTCCTAGAGTATTAATTGTTGGAGCAACAAATGTAGGGAAATCTCAATTATTTAACAGACTAATTGGGGACAGACACTCAATTGTCTTAGATAGAGAAAGTCTTACTAGAGATTTAGTGATGAGAGAGATGACTTTGAAATCAGGAAAGCAAATCTTACTAATAGATAGTGGGGGCTACTCAGATAGGTTAGAGGATTCTATCTTTCAATCAGAAATCAATAGGTTATTGATAGAGCAAGTCAAGTTAGCTAATTTAGTGATTTTTATGTACTCTCAGACTGATGGAATTAGGTTAATAGAGCAAAAAATATCTAAGCTATTGCATAAGTGTGCTACTTGTCCAGTCTTGCTAGTGGCTAACAAAATTGACTCTAAAAAACATCAAAAAGAATATAGCTCTTTTGAAGCGCAAAAGTTAGGTTTTCAATCTCCCTTACTAATTTCTGCAGAGCACAACATAAACATGTCTGTTCTCAAAGAAAAGATAGAAGAGGTTTGTTTTTCAAAAAAACAGGAAGAGGTTCTTGAGATTGCCAAAGAAGAACACAATTTACTTAAGTTAGCCATTATTGGAAAGGTAAATGTGGGAAAGTCTTCATTAGTGAATGCGCTCCTAAACTCTAACTCCATCATTGTCTCTTCTGCAGAGGGAACAACTGTAGATTTAGTGGAATACAAGTTGAATTACAAGGGATCAGAATATCTACTAATTGATAGTCCTGGTTGAAAGAAACTCAAAAAAGTGGGACTAAGAAATGAAGAGTTGGACCATCTTTCTTTTATTAGGGCCCAGAAGGCAATTAAGTTTGCTGATATCTTGATCTTTGTAATAGATTTAGATTCCACACTAAATTACCTAGATGACAAAGTAGCCAAAGAAGTCTTTGACTCTAATCTGCCTGTGATAATTGTTGTTAATAAGTGAGATCTCTTGGATTATGCTACAGGCCCACAAAGAGTTAAATATGAAGAGCTAATTAGAAAGAAGTTTTATTTCTTAAGTTGAGCTCCTATAGTATTTTTAAGTTCTAAATACTCTAAGAAATTAGAGAAATTATTTGAAGCTTTAGCACTAATTAAACAAGAAAGCAGTAGGTCTTTTTCAGAATTTGAGCTAAATAGCTTTCTTTCTAGAGCCAATTTATTCTTATTGAACTCTACTAAGTCAGTAACTCTAAATGAGATTAAGCAGGTAAAGTCTGCAATTCCAACCTTTGTAATACATTGTTCTAATCCAGATAGGATAGATACACAGCAACTGAGATTGATAGAATCTCAATTTAGAACCTCATTGAAATGTATCTATTCTCCCATAAAGTTGTACTACAAGAAAAGTTAGCTAAAACTACTTTTTGTGTAAAATAAATTTCGAAAATGAATAAGTCAGAATTACTTTCAGCAATTGCAAGTGCAACTAAGCTAACTAGAGAACAAGTTAATAGCGTATTAAACAAGTATGGAGAAATTGTTGCTGACCAATTAATTAAAGAAAAAGAGTTTACTGTTCTTGATTTGGGAAAAATGGTTGTTTCTCCAAGAGCAGAAAGAAAAGCTTTTAATCCTACCACCAGAGAACCTATTGTTATTCCTGCAACTGTTGTTCCAAGATTTAAATTCTCTAGAAAGATAAAACAAAGAGTCGCTGAGGAAGGAAAATAGATGAAGAAGAAGGATTTACTGGAGGCGATAGCAAATAAAGTAGGTTGTACCCATAAAACAGCTCAAAGCGTTTTAAGAGAATTTCAATATTTTTCTATACAAGAGTTAAAGAAAGAAGGAAGTGTTTCTCTTTTGGGAGTTGGCACCTTAAAGATTTCAAAGAGAAGTGCTAGAACTGGTATTAATCCGGCAACCAAAATGAAGATTCAAATTCCAGCTAAGGAGGTTCCTAGATTAGTTCCCTCAAAGAAACTTAAGGATATTGTTTCAGGAAAAGTGACTGATATCTACGCAACCTTCGAATACTAGTTTTTACTAGTTAAGTTGTCAGAGGAAAAGGGGGGCCATTCTCCCCTTTTTCTTGATGAAAAATCCATTAGAGAGATTCTTCAAAAAGCCTCAAGCGCTCTTTTCTTTGCCTCCCCTGAAGAAATAGTTGAGGAAGCTGTTCAGTTAATTCAATCTATGGGGGAAGACTTAAATAGGCTTAGTCAGTTGTCTCTAGAGAATTTTGAACCTTTTACTTCTCATGATTCTTTATCTTTAAATGAAATAGATGATTTCTACAAGAAATTAATTGATAAGACTAGCAAAGAGAGCTATGTTTCTCCTCATACAATAAATTAGTCTTACAGAGAGTTAGGCTTTAAATATAAAGCATAGGTTTTAAGCCATTATTACTAAACAACAACTCCAACAAACTTTAGGAATATTAAGAAAAGGTAATGGCGCAAAGCTATTATCTTCTATTCCCAAAGAAGCCATTATTGAGACTGATCCTAATTGAGAGAAAGGGGCGATAGAAATTCTTAAAAATATAAGGAAGAAAAGAGTAAGAGCTTTACTTTTTCCTTCTCGTAAGAAACCAGTTAAAAGTCTTGTTTATTCCCTAAAAAACTCTATCTACATTAAAGATAAGCTGTCCTCGGGGGGCTCAAATGCCTTATTAACTCATTTCCCCCCTTTTTCTTCAACTATCTATAAAAAGTTGTTTGATGCTGGAGCTGTTCACATTTGCTCTTCAGCATTAGATGAGTTTGGGATGGGAGGTGCGGGAGTTTTCTGCAACACTGGATTATTAAGTAATCCGCATGATGAGAATAGAGTTTGTGGTGGATCAAGTTCTGGCGGAGCTTATTTAGTTAGTAAAGGTTTAGTTGATTTCGCAATTGGGACTGATACTGGGGGATCAATTCGAACACCAGCATCTTATACCTCTTTATATGGCTTTAAGCCTTCTTTTGGTTTGGTGTCTAGAGAAGGAATATTACCTCTTTGTACACTGTTAGATACTCCTTCTATTATCTCTACTTCTGTGGAGATTATTGCTAGAGTATTGAGTGTTATTTCTGGGTCAGATCCTTTAGATCTAACTACTTTAAAGAGTCAGCAAAAAGCCTTTCATAAATTTCCTAAACCAAAGAAGCTATTGTCAACTTATAAATCTGAAGATAAACCCAAAAAACTAAGCTTTGTGGTACTTGATGAGTTACAAAGATATCCAGAGGACAGAACTTTATCTCAACAAGAGACCAAGATCAAAGAAAGTTACAGTAACTTAATTAATAGATTGAATCAAGATTCCAGTTGTGAATTATTCTCTGAAACTTTAGGAAAAATTCCTTTAGACTTAGCAGAGTTAACTTACAAGATTATTGCTTACAGCGAGGCAATAACTCACTATTTTTCTTTAAATGGTTTAGTTGTTCCTTGATCAAATCTTCAAGTAAGTGACGTGTCTTTTAACAGCAAATTTCCAGTTGATAAGAAATATCAAGAGAAAGCCCGAGAAATTAGAGAAAAAATGGGAAGAGAAGTTCAATTAAGACATTTAATAGGATATTTCTTTTTGTATCAATCAAATTATCAGAATATATATCTAAAAGCTAGAAGATTAATGAGTGCATACAGTCAAAATATGAAGAGAATTCTCTCAGAAGGAAAGATATTGATTTCTCCAACAACTCCTACAATAGCTCCATTACTTGAAAACTTTTCTAATAGCTATCAAGTAGATAACTGTAGCTCTGTGTTGCTCTTGTCCAATTTCAGCGGTACTCCTGCAATTTCTATTCCCTGACTAGAGTATGAAGCTAAATACTATGAAAAAACCTCTACAGTTTATGTTGGACTTCACTTAACTGCTAAAAGAGGAGAAGATCACTATCTTCTTTCAGCAATTAAGTATCTAGAAACTAAGAAATTACTTTAAAAAATTGACAGAAGAAATTAATAACAACAACTTTCAATTAAAGATTGGGCTAGAGATTCACTTAGCCTTAAAGACCAAATATAAAGCCTTTTCAGCTACTAAGACAGGAGCCAATTCCTATACCTCATTGGGACTTATTGGAACTTTACCACAAATAAATACTTTCGCAATTAGATCTGCATATAAGATGGCTTGAGCGACTCACTCCGATATTCCGAAGAAACTAACTTTTGAGAGAAAATCCTATTTCTACTTTGATTTGCCCAGAGGGTATCAAATTACTCAACATCTAAATCCCATCGGCAAGAATGGACATATTTTTCTTCCTAATCTAAAGAAAAAAGTAGTTATTAGGTCAGTCTCTCTAGAAGAAGATACTGCAGCCCATTCAATGCCAGAAAACTTAGGTGGTAACTATCAACTTACTTGCCAAAGGTTAGGGGTACCTTTGATAGAAATAGTGACGGAACCAGAGTTAACGAGTGCTGAAGAAGCCATTGAATGTGTTAAGTTAATTAGATTTCTGTCTTTCATACTGAAACTTTCTAAGGCAGAATTGGAAAGCGGACAACTAAGAGTGGACTTAAATGTTTCTTTGGTTGATGAAAATGGAGAAGCAAAAACTGGCAGGGCAGAAATTAAGAACTTAGCTTCTTATAAGGCAATTGAGCAGTCTACAGTCTTTATCAAAAAACACTTTCTTGAAAAAATGACTCAAAAGGATGTAGACATATTTGCCAATGAAACTTTTAACTGAACAGAAAAGACATCTAGCTTAACACTTTTGAGAGATAAGATGACTGAGGCAGATTATTTATTCATTCCAGAGAGTTGTATTCCAGAAATTACCTTACCTCTGGATATAAGAGAGAAATTAATTTCCGAGACAGATCAAGACCGTTTAAACAAAATCTTTAAAGAAATACAGAATAGTAAGTTAGCAGATAGAGAGCGACAAGAGATTATTGCAAGCTATGACTTTTTCTGAGAATGTTGCAGAATACAAGAGATACTTAAGAATTGAGCTAATGCTTACTTTGTACTTAAGATCTTTCACTCTGTAGGAGGCAAAAAAGAAACCTTTAATAACCTAATAGCGTTCTTGCATGGATTAGTAGCCAATCTATTTAAAGAAATAGACATAAAGGCTTTCAAATTCAATAACTGAAAGGTAAGAGAGTGCTGTAAGAGACTTAATAGATTTCTAACATCTGTTGATCCAGTAGTAGAGTACTATATTTCTCTTCCAACCATTGAAAAGGATGAGATTGTGCAATTATGTGAAGAAACCATTGATTCAAAAAGAGAAGAGTTAATGAAGTTGACAGAAAGAGAAGAGAAAATCTCTTCTTTCCTGTTGGGAGTCATTAGAGAAAAGTTCCAAGAAAAAGTAGAGATGTCTGAAGCCAAATTAATAGTTGATATGAAGCTAAAAAATTTCATTAACAGAATAATTAATGGCCCTCCTGAGCCAGAACCAGAGCCCGAAGAGCCAGAACCTACCACTAAATTAGGTCAATGAAGAAAGAAAAGACGAGAAAAGAAAAAAGAAGAGGAAGAGATAGCCGAGGGAGAAAAGGAAAAAGAAGTGTTGGAGGAAGAAGCGGAACAAGATGCTCAAGTGCAAGAAATGACTGAAGATGAGGGAATAAAAGAAGTTCTTGAGGAGTTTGGTCAAGAGCCACAAGAAATATTTGAAGAAGAAGAGATTGAATCTTTTTAACTAATTAGCGGTTGTTAAATTCAATTAGATTTATTTAAATTAATGAGTGTCTTATTTATAGTTGAGAGTTGTTATAGATTTCAAATTAAAAATGCTTTTTAATCTTTACTCTTAGAAATAGTAACTTAGGAATATGCCTAAGGTTATTAAGGCTTTAGGTATTGGAGAGGGAGTTGTAGTTAGTAAGGCATACATACTCAAGAAAGCAGAACTTAAATATGAAAAAGAATCTAATTCTTCTCCTGAGCAAGAGTTTTACATCTACCAAAGTGTAGAAGAAAAAGCTATTAAACAAATTGATCAATTAATTAAGCTAGCTTCACAGAATATATCAGAAGAAAAAGCAGATATATTTAGAGCCCACAAAGAAATACTTAAAGATGAAGAAATTAGGAATGAAATAAAGGAAAGAATATTTAGTGAAAATTGTTCATTAGCTTGGTCAATTGCCTCTGTCTATGATAGATATTCTCAAACTTTTAGAGAAATGCCAGACAGTTATTTTCAAGAAAGAGCATCTGACTTACAAGACTTAAAAGAAAGACTATTAACAATAGCTCTTAATGCAGAAAGTGATGAATTAAGTTCCATTGACAGCGAATGCATAATAGTTGCAAAAGATTTAACTCCTAGCGAGACTTCATTATTAAACAGGAGATACATCAAAGCTTTTGTTACTGAATTAGGAGGAGTTACTAGCCATTCTGCAATTATGGCCAAAACTATGGGATTTCCAGCTATAGTATCTGCAAAGGACGCAACCTCATTAATTAAAAACGGAGAGCTAATAGCCATTGATACTAGTGCTGGTTCGGTTCATTTTGATCTAGAGGGAGATGAGAGACTCTTGAAAGAACTTCAATTGAGAGAGCAGAAGTTTGAAGAAACTAAGTTAATCTGAGAAAGTTACAAAACCAAGAAGTGCAAAACCTTGGATGGTAAGAGCATTCCTATTCTAGGGAATATTGGACAGCCTTCAGATATGCCAAAGGTTAGAGAGTTTGGAGGAGAAGGTGTTGGTCTCTTTAGAACAGAGTTTCTATATATGAAAAGCAGGGATTGACCTTCAGAAGATCTTCAATATGAAGCCTATAAGAAAACACTAATGGATCTTCACGACAATGAAAGTCTTACCATTAGAACTTTAGATATAGGGGGGGATAAACATCTAGACTATTATCAATTCCCAGAAGAAATGAATCCCTTCTTAGGGTATAGAGCTATCAGAATGAGCTTGAAAGAAAGAGAACAATTCATAGTTCAATTAAGAGCTATATTAAGAGCTAGCAAAGATGGAAATATCAAGATCATGTTTCCAATGATCACTACCTTTGAAGAGTTCATTGAAGCTAAAAGAACAGTAATGGAAGTAAAACACCAATTAGAGCTAGAAGGACATAAATTTGAATACAATATCCCTGTTGGTCTAATGATTGAGGTTCCTGGAGCGGCTTTAATTACTAAACAATTAGCAAGAGTTGCTGACTTTTTTTCTATTGGCTCAAATGACTTAATTCAATACACCAATGCAGTAGATAGAATGTCTGAGAATGTAAATAATCTTTATCAACCAAACTCTCCCGGAGTTTTAAGACTTATCCAAATGGTTGTTAAGAATGCTAATGAAGCAAATATTGAAGTGAGTGTTTGTGGTGAAATGGCCAGTTCCCCCCAATCAGCAGTTTTATTAATCGGAATGGGAGTCAATAAGCTGTCTATGTCCGCCCCATCTATTCCAGTAATCAAGAGAGTTCTTAATAATATAAGCTTTTCTGAGGCTAAGAGGTTAGTTGAAAGAGCATTAGAACAAAATTCTGAACAAGAAGTATTGGCAATGGTAAATAAGTATCTAGAAGAAAGTAATATACTTCTTTAGCTTTCTGCTTTAGTTAGGAAGTGCCTTCCCAGAGGGGGCTTAAGCTCCTTCTATCTGTTCTTGGATTTCCTGCCGGTGCCGGAACCATTGCATATACACTTTCTGGACGCTACACGTCTCTCATGAACTTTGATGGTACATTCTTTCTAGTTAAAGCCACTCAAGAACTTTATGATGATGGAATTCCTAAAGTACCAAAGGATGTGCAAGATGCTATGGATTGAGTATTGGGTAGAAAAGACACTGAATATAAAAGCTCTGGAAATGGGCAGGCAAGAAGAAGAAAGAAAAGAGAAACAGAGCAACAATCCCAAACTCCTCAAGTAACTTCTTCTGATTCAACAACTCAAGAAGAAAAGCCTGAAATCTTCGCCGATGATTCTAAAAAGAAGAAATATTGATGTAGATATTTTGACTACTCAGGAGGGAGAGATAATGTCATTATGCAATATGACCCCTTCTGTACTCTCTACAATGTTTTTGATCTCAAAAGTCTAAATTCATCTTTACAACAAGCAAGTACTGATACAACCAGCCAAATCCAAAACAAACAAATAACAGTTAAACTTGAAGATTTTCAAGCTAAGACAGAAGATTTAGAAAAAAAGAGATTAAAAAGCAATGCTGAATTTAAGAAAGGAGGTTTCTATGTTTTGAAACTTGATAAGAACAAAATACCTCAAGCCAATAGCACTTTCACTATAGAAATAACAAAGCCTGGAAAAGATAAATGAAGGGCAGAAAAGACTTATCAACCAAAAATTTCAGCTGTCAAAATTCAAGCACAATTAACTGGAGACCCATTTGATAGTGTTAAATTAATTTTTTCCAATCCTCTACCCTCTTCTAGACTGTTAGTTAAAAAAGTCAATGAGACTGTAACTGTTGTAGATTCTTCTGAACTATCTACTTCTCCCCCTTCAGAAGATGAAGACGCCTCATATTACTTTAAAAGTAGTAAAAATGGTGACGAAAAGCTATATG
>NZ_QKVO01000005.1 GCF_003265155.1 Mycoplasma wenyonii
AAATTACCTAATCACATCTATCTTTTTATTGTTTGAAAACTTTAAGCTCAAATATATATCAAAGAAAAACAAATTTTGAGATATAAATATTCAACTAAAGAAGAATTTCCGAGATTAAAAAAATTAATTTAGCTATCCTGGTATTGCAAACATAATTAAGATAGAAACAATTAGTCCATAAATAGCTACAGATTCACATACTGCAGCCCCCACAATAAACTGCTTAAAGATAAGAGCCTCTACTTCCGGATTTCTCGCTAAAGACTCTACAGCCTTACCTCCAATATATCCCTGAGCTAATGCAGCCCCTAGTCCTGCCAGTATGGCAATCCCCGCACCAATACCTTTAATTGCCTTATTATTGTCAAAGAAAATGAAAGAGCCCCCCCCAGCTTGAAATAACTCATTCAAAAAAGACCTTAGACTCATTAACTCAATTCAGCTGATCAGCTGAATTATTACTTACTGTTTCTTAGTAAGTTATTTTTATTAACTACTACTAATTATTAAAGACTCAGAAATCAAACTGATTTTATTTTTATAACTAGAATCTTTTATTTTGGTTCTGAGGTTAATTGAACTTCTAAATCTTTATCATTTTTATTCTTTAGTATTCTTCCTTTAAATATTTCTGATCAATCATGAAAAGTAGTTTCACTTTTCTTGTAAATGGTGTAATTAGTATGTGAACTATTTAACTGACTTTGTAGATTATTAATTTCTTGAGATATCTCAGTAGATTGGTCACCATCCTTTTTAATCTCTTCCTCTAATGCTTTAACTTGCTCTTCCAATGTTTTTAACATTCAGTCCAAGTATTTTAGGGCTACAGTGGCAATCTTTTCTTTTACAGTAGCATATCCTTGTTGCAAAGAGTATATGTCACTCTTTTGTTGTAAAGTCTTAATTTGTTCTGAAAGAGCTTTTTGGACTTCTGCTAACTCTTTCTTTGCTTTTTCAGCCCCTTCAGCCGAAGAGCTACTTGATGATGAACTTGAAGAATCGCCCCCCCCAGTTTTGTCACTTGTTAATGCAGACGCTGTGGCCTCTACAAGTAGGGAAAAAAGGGAGGGGGAATTCTCATCTGACTTCTTGCATTTTTCATTTTCTTTATTATTCTCTTGCTTAATGAAGCAATTGATTTTACTCAAATAAGTGTCTCACTTAGTTAAGTGTTGTATTAAAGTAGAATAACTTTCCTTAAGTGTTTTCTGTAGGTTTTCTCTTTTTTGTTGATCTAGTTTTTGAGTAGAGTAATCGGTAAAGCTTTTTCTTTTTTCTTCTAGCTTAGTTAAAGAATTAGTAATTTTTATAAATAAATTCTTGAGTTTTTCAGTGGTTGATGTAATAGTTGAAAATAGTCTCTCAATGTTTTGAAATTCTTGACTTTTTAATCATGTAGCTGTAGATTTAGCTGAAGTTAATCTTTTTAATCATTCTTCAAGCTTCTTTAATCTAGAACTTGCAGTTTTTTCTAAATGTTGAAAGTCATGTTGACTATTTGATTTGTCTGCTTGATATAGTCAATTAACCAAGCCAGATTCTTTTAGATAAGGAATTACAACAGAGGAAACTGTACCTGTTGAGATAATTGCAGAAGCAATTCCTATCAACTTAGCAAAAAGATACATTATTTAAATGTCTTCGTGACTGTATAAATAAATTAAAAAATTTTTTATAAGAAAATTACCTTGAATTAGTTGCTTCCTTCCTCTTACAAAAAGCCACTTGCATACCAATAAAACACCAATAGTAATAAAATCAAGTAAAATCCTAGGATTAATTCCAACAATTCATGAGTGATTGTTTAGGAGAAGATAAGAAAGTAGGTGTGACGGGAGCCAATAAAGTTAACTGGTTAGACAGAATTAATAAGGCTATAGCTTCAGGAGAGTTTGCAAAGTTACCAGATTTTGATCAAATGTTCGATGAAATAAAGTTTTATGGCAATGTAAATCTACATGTCTTTATTCTTGCCTCTAGAGGAGGAGTTGTTTCTTATCTAGATCACTTGTATGCTTTCTTGGAAGTTGTAGGTTCTAGAGGAGCTAAGCCTTTTGTACATCTATTTACTGATGGAAAGGATGTACCTGAGAAACAATTCATAAATGATCTTCCTGAAATAGAAGAGAAAATAAAAGCAAATAACGCAGTATTATCCTCTATTTCCGGAAGATTCTTTGCTATGGACACAAATCTAATGTGAGATAGAACAGATAGAGTTGCCAGAGCCTTTAATAAAGAAAAGGTGACTCCTATTTTTAAATCTGCAGAAGAGTATGTGAAGGCACAATATTCAAGTACTTCAGATCAATGAATAGTTCCTGCAATTTCTGAAGAATATATGGCAAGTTCAGCTTTAAAGAAGAATGATATATTTGTAAACCTTAATTTCGACTATCTGGGAACTAGACAATTGTGTCACACGCTAGTTGGTTCTGGTGACTTGTATGTGCATGATTTAAGATCACTTCCTCATTTAGTTTTGTATGAAATGGTAGAAGACCCGCACATGTTTGTTTCAGGAACATTATTTAGATGGTAGTTAGATAGTTATTCAGGGAAGTAGTTTTTAAGCCTATTTAGGTAAATATGACAACACCTCATAATGCAGCGCCTAAAGGCTCAATCTCAAAATATGTTATTGTTACTGGCGATCCTCTCAGATGTAAGAAATTTGCAGAACAATTTTTAAATCCTTGAAAACTTCTTAGCTCAGTTAGAAATTGTTATTGTTATACAGGAACTTATAAAGGAGTTGAAGTAACCATTATGGGTCATGGAATGGGACATGGTTCTATTGGAATTTATACCTATGAATTATTTTCTCCCGATATTTATGATGCGGAACTTGTTATTAGATGTGGTTCTTCGGGAGGCATGAGCGACAAAACCAAAGTTAATGACATAGTTGTAGTGGAAAATATTAGAACTAACTCTAACTATGGCGAGTGATTGAATATGCCTCACAACAAAGAAGACACTATCAAAGTAGATCCGAAATTAGTAGAATTGGCACATAAGTGTGCAAAAGAATTGAATATTCCTTTAATTAATACAACTAACTGATCAACTGATAATTTCTATACTCCCTATAACTTAAGAGAACAAGGAGAAAGATCTAAATGTGATACTGTTGAGATGGAAAGTTATGTTCTTGATACTAATGCAAGATACCATAATAAAAAAGGCTTAACCATTCTTACAGTTACTGACGCAATGAATAAGGATGGTAGTTTCTCTTCTTTAACTTGACAAGAAAGAGAAACAACCTTAAGCAATATGTTTTTGATTGGTCTTGAAGTACTTGTTCAATATTCTAAATTAAATAAATCCTAGAACTTAATCAACTTAACTCCCTTAGTTATTAAGAAGTACTTTTTACTACTTTAAAACCTTTAATTCTTCTACTACCTAACTATCTCTTTTCTGTCAAAATCTCTAGCTAGATATTGAGCACCTCTGTAATGTCACAGTCCTGTATCTTGATGAGGAGAGCAGACAACAAATATGTGAGAATCATATCCTTCTTCTTCGGAGATTGAATAGACACAAGATTGTATTTCCTCTAGTTGAGTGTTGCTACTTGTATAGTTAGAGAAACCTGCTCATTGACTTTTTTCTAATTGAATATAGTTAGGATTGTTATTGGCATATTGTTTTAAGGAATCGGTGCGAGTATCACTTGCCGGTATTTTTTTTCCTCCTAAGAACTTATTATTCCCCTTTGCTTCTAATAGATAGTATTTGCCATCTTTATTAGGGCTTTTTAAAGAATGCTTTCCTCCTCTGAAATCTAATTGAACATCATCAAGCCATAGGTTAACACTAGTAAATTTTTTGTCATCTTCATTTTCATCTCCTATTTCTATTTGCGATCCATCCTGTTTTTGTAAATCTATAAGTCTGATATATAATTCCTTGCCATTATTCCCTCTTCCCAGGATTAATCTAGGAACTTTCCTATTCTTACTTAATAATTGTGGAATTGTAGAAATACCTGTAACTGCCCCCCCCACAAATAGGATAGAGAAAATTCCCTTTAAGGGTAGAGAAGGCATATTTTTATACCTTTATTATTATTTTCTCAAAAATCTAAAAACCTTAAACAAAAACCATTTAAAAAGAAACAAGTATTTGTTTTAAAAACATTAACTAAATAAAACAGATAGTCTTTGACAATAAGGTAACCCGAAACGGTACAACCTCTTCCAAATAATTTAAAAGCTTTCCACCCGCACGTTCTCGTACGGGTACCTTGTTACGACTTAACTCCAATCAAAATTACCAATCTAGACACAATTGAATGTGGTTTTGACTAGTACTTTCTTTCATAGTTTGACGGGCGGTGTGTACAAGACCTGGGAACGTATTCACCCTGATATAGCTGACACAGGATTACTAGTGATTCCAACTTCAAATAGGCGAATTGCAGCCTTTTATCCGGACTGAGATAGGCTTTAGGTGATTAGCTCACTATCGCTAGTTTGCAACACATTGTACCTACCATTGTAGCACGTTTGCAGCCCAAGGCATAAGGGGCATGATGACTTGACTTGGCCCCAACCTTCCTATATCTTACGATTCAGTCACTCTAGAACTAGGTAACTAGAGAGTAGGGTTGCGCTCGTTACGGGACTTAACCAAACATCTCAAGACACGAGCTGACGACAGCCATGCACCACCTGTCTTACTGATTGCCTCCACTATATTTCTATAGCTTTGCAGTAGATTGCAAGCCTTGGTAAGGTTTTTCGTGTATTATCGAATTAAGCAACATGCTCCACCACTTGTTCAGGTCCCCGTCAATTTCTTTGAGTTTCATATTTGCATATATACTACCCAGGCGGGGCATTTAACGCGTTAGCTACAGCACTCGACTAGATGTCAAATACCTAATGCCCATCGTTTACGGCGTGGACTACTGGGGTATCTAATCCCATTTGCTCCCCACGCTTTCAAGCCTCAGTGTCAGTTATATCCTAGGTACTCGCCTTAGCCTCTGGTGTTCCTCAATATATCTACGCATTCCACCGCTACACATTGAATTCCAGTACCCCCTGATTAACTCTAGGGAGGCGATCTCCATCGCACACATTTGTTAAGCAAATGCCTTTAACAATGGATCAACCTCCCCACCTACGCTTCCTTTACGCCCAATAAATCCGGATAATGCTCGTGACCTATGTTTTACCGCAGCTGCTGGCACATAGTTAGCTGTCACTTATTCAATTAGTACCATCAAGGCGCGCTCATTTCCTAGCGCGCTTTTTTTCCTAAATAAAAGAACTTTACAATCAGAAGACCTTCATCGTTCACGTGGTATTGCTCCATCAGACTTTCGTCCATTGTGAAAAATTCCTCACTGCTGCTTCCCGTAGGAATATGGGCCATATCTCAATCCCATTGCGGCTGTTCAACCTCTCAGTCCAGCTACCCATCACTGGCTTGGTGGGCCTTTACCCCGCCAACTACCTAATAGGACATATTCCTATTTTCACGCGAGGCCCCCGAGGGAGCCTCTTTGATTTAGTTTATAAACCTATGGAGTATTAATAGTCCTTTCGAACTGCTATCCTCCTCGTAAAAGTAAGTTAAATATGTATTACTCGCCCGTTTGCCACTAGCAGAACAAGTTCTACTCGTTCGACTTGCATGTGTTATGCATACCACCAGCATTAATCCTGAGCCAGAATCAAACTCTCATTAAATTGTTCCGGTTTACCTTTTAAGCTATTGTCAAAAAACTATCCTAAAAACCTGAAGAACTTCAAGTTCTCCTAATCTATTTTATTTATGACTGAATTATCTTCTTTTCTTTATCAAAAAGATGTGAATTTCAATTGAGTTAAAGAAAAAACTTTAGTTAGTATGTTGGCGGATGTTTTGAGAATTAGAGAAGGAGACAAAATAGCTTTTTATCTTCAAGGAGGTGTAGGTAAAAAAGTAAGTTATTTGGAATATTTGTAGCTACATCTAGAGCATTTTTAGATGAGAATGATAATAAGAATTTTTTAAGTAGTGAATTAGGAAAAGGACTTCTTTATAGAGTATTAATTAAGGGCTGAAAGGTTTTTGCAAAGGGAATTGAAGAAAGAGACTATTTAGATGACATTTCTATTAAAGAATTTCCTTGACAATTGTGTTGAAGCTTAATTTATCGAAAGTTAAAAGGCAATAGAGGTTGTACTATGTTAACAGAATATGAGGAACAAGATTTAATCGATAGATTACACCAAATTAATAATGATGAATTCTTGGAGGGAGAAAATTTTTCTTTTGATTTAGAAAGAGAGGAAATTATTACTTATCCACATAAGAAAAGTTATGCAGGAAGAAAGAATAGTTGTGATATTTCTGAAAGGTTAATTTGAAAGATAGAAAAAAGAGTTAGCATTTGAGACACATTTGCAAACTTATATTTTGCAAAAATTCGATACTTTACCTTTAAAAGAGATTTTGTTTCCTTTACCCTTTAATCCAATGTGAATTGGAAATGAAGTATTTTGTGGCACGGGAATGCAGAGAATAGATCTATTAATTAAGCAAGAAAATGAAGATTTCATATTTATAAAGATAATTGAGCTTAAAGATGACAAAATTCAGCTTGATTGGGTTCAACAACAGCTTTCCTGATATATCAAATGAGTTTTATGATATATTGTCCCAAGTTACTTAAGCTCTACTAAAAAGAAAATAATAGTCATCCCTTGTATTATTGTTCCAAGCGTTAAATCTTCACAATATTATGAACTCGCACAAGAAGAGATAGTTTGTCTTGAAGATCGTGTAGAAATCTCTAAATTAGAAGTGGTACTTTTTCATTCTTTGAATGATTTATTGAGTTTTAGAAAGGTCATCTTTAACTAAACAATGAAGGTATTCTATGGTAGTTTCATTCTTTTGTAATCTACTTGCTTTAAATTTCTTGTATTCTTGGGTAAAACAACTGTAGGTACCAAACTTAGACATAACATCTTTAATTTCTTTTGAAGCCATTAAGCCTTCATTGTTGTAACTTAAAAAGATGTATTTGAATCTAGAGTTAGAAATTAAATCTTCAAAGACTTTTAAAACTGTTCTTCTAGAACAATATTTACTTTTTTGTGATTGATACTCTCTTAATCCTGTTTTTCCATAAACTAGAGGATCATCATATCTAGCTATTGTCTCTAATAAGTGATAGTTAGTACAGTATTGTCTAGAGTTATATGGAGGATCTAAATATAAAACATCACCAGATATTTTCTTTATTAATTCATTGATATCTTCATTAAATACTTTTCCTTTAAGACCAGAAACTATAGGAAGAGCCTCTAATTGAAACTCTTTATTAGCAGACTTCTTTATATGCTTGAGAAATGCTCCATATACAGAAGCTGTATTTGCATATTTATCTATGGAATTGAATAAAGAGGCTAGATAGTAAAAATATTCTTTTTCACTTATTTGTTTCTACTTAAATAATTTCTCTAACTCTAATCTGATGGCATCACATTTCTTTCTATTCTCATTAGAGAAGTAATTTCTACTACTTCCAGAACCAAAACAATAATTTTTGTATATAAACCCTTCTTCCCCTTTTAAAGAATTTAGGTGTTATAGTAATTGTAAATTAAGTTCAAAACTATTTTCTAGATAGTGTTTATTAAGTACAAAGCTATAGTACTGAATATCATTTGCTAGTACTGTACATCCTTTAGCTTTAAAATTAGCCCCTACTATACCAGTACCTGCAAATAAATCTGCAAATATAAAGTGATCTCCTTTATTAAATCCAGTTACTTGAAAGATAGTATCTTCAAGAAACTCAATTAGACTGTGTTTAGATCCTATATAGTTCACTGATTATTTTTGTCTTAAGCGCTTACTTAAAAAGGTTAGAAAATTTAAAACAAGCTCCGGATTCCTAAAAAGAATAGATTCAATCTATCCATTCATCGCAAACATGATCAAGATAGAAACAATTAATCCATAAATAGCTACAGATTCACATACTGCAGCCCCAACAATAAACTGCTTAAAAATAAGAGCCTCTACTTCAGGATTTCTTGCTAAGGACTCTACAGCCTTACCTCCAATATATCCCTGAGCTAATGCAGCCCCTAGTCCTGCCAGTATGGCAATTCCAGCCCCAATACCCTTAATGGCTTTCTCGTTTTGTAGGACAAAAGCACTGCCCCCCCCTTGGAGCAATTCACTAATAAATTCTCTAAAATCCATTAGCTAAATCTAGTTATTTATTTGAATATTTTGTTTGCGAAAGATCTAAAAGATTTAAAAAAATAGTAAGGATTTAACAAAAGAATTAGTAAATAAGACTATTAATGGGCTTTTAAATTAACTAATTTTATTTTTGATCTAGTATTTAATAGGCTTTAATGACCAAACAAATTATCTTTTACGTTTTCGTCTCATCAAATCTGTTTCTCTTGCTTTATCATCCTTATTTTGCATTATTTTTTCTTCAAAATTTTCTTTCCATCATTGAAACAAAGTTTCCATTTTTTGTAGTAGAGAATAATCTTTGTAAGAATTCTCTAATTCTTGTTGGGCTTGAACGATTGTTTGTGTTTTTTCTTGCGAGGTGTTTTGGTTTTGTTGGATAGATTCTGTTAATTTTTCTATTTCTTTATTCAAAGAGTTTATGGTAACACTAAGAGCGACAAGCAACATGGTTGCAACTTTTTCCTTGGACAAGGCATATGTAGAGCGGACCCGATAAACACCGCTTTGTTTATTGAAGTCTTTTATAGCTTTTAATAAAGCTTCCTTTACTTTTTCTAAGTCTTTTTGCGCTTTTTCCGCCCCCCCCGGTATCCCATTTTCGTCCGTTTCGGTTACTCCATTTGTTGTCGCCTGTCCATTTTTCTTATCGAGAATAGCAGAAAATAAAGTACCTACTGATTCAAAAAAATCAGTGATCTCACTTGTTTTTGATACACATTGTTCGCCACTTGAATCACCTTTATCTTTCTTTTCAATAGCACAACTTATTTGACTTAAAGAGTCTTTTCACTGCTTAAGAATGTCTTTGATAGAAGAATATTTTGTTTGTAGTTCTTTGTGCAGTTTTTCTTGTTTGTCAGCTTCTAATTTTTTTGTTGAGGTACTAAACAATACTTCATTTTTTGTAACAAGATTTAATAAAGAATTAGAAATATCATCAAATAATTTCTTAACTTCTTCTTCAGTCTTAAAAATAGTTTCGAATAAAGGTTGTATTTTTTCAAGCGATGATTTTTTCAGTTCTTCTGAGGCAGTCTTGGCGGAAGAAAATTGATCAAATAAGCTATTTAGCTTCTCTAATCTTGTTTCAGTAGTCTTATCTAATTCTTTAAAGTCTTGACTATGTGCCTTAAAATCTCTATTAAATAACCAATTATTCTGAGTATTTTTTAAATAAGGAATTACAACAGAGGAAACTGTACCTGTTGAGATAATCGCAGAAGCAATTCCTATCAATTTAGCGCAAAGATACATTATTTAAATGTCTTCGTGACTGCATAAATAATTAAAAATTTTCTAAAAAATTATTGCAACTATTAAATCTTTAAAAGAATTAACTATTGTTTCATAGCGAACATGATCAAAATTGCTACTATCAAACCATAAATAGCTACAGATTCACATACTGCAGCCCCCACAATAAACTGCTTAAAAATAAGAGCCTCTACTTCAGGATTCCTTGCTAAGGACTCTACAGCCTTACCTCCAATATATCCCTGAGCTAAAGCAGCCCCTAGTCCTGCCAGTATGGCGACTCCGGCTCCAATTCCTTTTCCCAACAATTTATTGTCTTCAAATGGCGGAAGAAAAGAAGTGCCCCCCCCAGCCAAGCTGTCAATGAAATCACTAAATAGCTGTCTAATAGAAGAAAAACTCAATTTAAAGGTGACTAATTAGGTTGTTTATTTGCGACAAAGAAAATTGAAGAAAGTTAAATACTTTGCATTTTTTAAATAAAAAGCCCCCGAAATCAAATTACCTAATAGTAAATTTAAACTCTTCGGGAAATTAACAAGTAATTTTAAGTAAGAGTTTCAAGTAACTTTCTCTATCTTCCCATCCATCTAATAAGTTTTTTACCTACTTGTAATTCAACAGAAGACTGTGTGTCTCCCAGAGCATTAAGATACTTATCTTTATCTCTATATACATGTGCAACCATAGCAGGACCCAGTACAGTTGCTAAAATTCCTTCAAATCTTTTACTACTCAAATAAGCCTCTAAAGCCTCTTGTGCCCCATCAATTAGACTCATAGCTTTTTCAAACTCTCCTTGATCTTTAAAGAAATGTCTATATGGATTTCTTAATCAACTAACTCAACCATAGGAATTTTCTTTATAGGGTCTAGGGTGAGCTAATATACCACTAGCTGTTCTATGTTCTACTTTTATCTTCACTTTTTCTCTATCCCACTGAATATGATTTAGGGCACTTTGTACATTTTGAAGAAGCGGCATATCTTCTTGTGTATTTTTTGAAAGAACATCTAACGAAACATCACTACCTTCACTCACTCCCTGAAGTTGACTATGATAATGTGGTCTTGTTGAGTTTAGATAGCTATAAATATCAAAAAATGTTCTTAGAGCAATCCTTTCTTTTTGAGTTAGGATGGGCATTTCTCTTGCCTCAGAAGAGGTTTTTGGTTTTTGTTCCAATCCCCCCTTCCTCTCTCATTCCCTAATTTTTTCAATAACTGACTCTAAGTCTGAAATCTTTATGTGTAATTCTTTATCCTGAATGGCTTTTTGATAGTCTTGCTCTACTTTCTCTTGAAGAATAGAGACTTCCCCTTCCCTTGTTATTTCTCTATAAATAGATAACACTGAATTTTTTGATTTATCTGAACCCATGTCTTCCCCATCCAAAGAGATTCTTAATTTGTGTTTGCGTGAAACCGTTGAGCTTAGATTGACTTTTATTTTTTGATCTTGTAATTTCAGATCCAGTGGATCTGAATTATCCCCTTTAACCGCTAATTCTTTTGAAGAAACGAAAAAAGACTTAGAAGTTAATAAGTTAGAGATTGCCCCCCCCCGAAATAGAAAAGTTATAAGCATTTAAACCACTTTCCAATATTGTCAAACCAGCACCATTCAAGCCAGCGAACCCAAGCAGTGTAGTAACTAACCTGATCTTTTTGTTCAATTGATCAAACTTATTTTTTAGTATTTAATTTACCCATTCACTCAAATAGACTTTTTGCAACTTGATATTCCACTGTGTGCTCTGGACCTTCAATCCCCTTTTTAAATTCAGATAAGTCTCCATAAATAGCATCGGGGTGGATACCAACCAGAAAACCAAATAGAGCACCAGCTCTTTTGCTAGCTACATACTCCTCAAGGGCTTGTTGTGAGTTATTGGATTCTTCCATAATCTTTTCGTATTCTTCTTTAGAGCCAAAGAAGTGTCTAAAAGGATTTCTGGCTCAATTCCCTCAACCGTAAGAATTTTCTTTGTATGGTTTAGGGTGTCTGTTCTTTAATGTTCCAGTTGGAGTTAGATATTTCACCTGCACCTTTACCTTCTCTCGATCCCACTGCATATCATTCAAAGCTTTTTGAATATCTCTTAATTCTGGAGCTGATGTGGTTTTGAATGTGCTAGGAATATTTGCAGAACTATCTTTGCCGGCATCATAGAGTCTTGAGTGATAATGCTGGCTTTGTTGTGTTAGATAAGAAAAAAGATAGTAAAAGTCTCTTAAAGCAACCCTTTCTCCTGCAGTAAGTGCTGGCAATTCTTGAGATTTATCCCTCTTTTGTTTAATCCCTCCTTTATTAACTCAGCCTTGAACCTTACCTTTTATGGATTGGAAATTCTTTACATGATCATGAAGATTCTGACCACTCATCATTTGTTCATAAGTTTTCAGAATATCTTTATCAATTCCTATGACTTGCCCTTCTCTAAAGATCTCTGAGAATATGTTTTTAATGGCGGAAAAAGAGGACAAGACATCGAAAGAGTCTGAAAGACCATCATCTAAAAACTTGAAATTTAAGTCTGGATTTAGCTCTAAGGATTTTAGGCCACCTGAAGAACCTAAATTCCCTAAATCTAAAGAGCCCATAGAATTCCCTTTAAACTCAACTCTCTTGCTAGAAGAATCTAAATCTCTTGAGTTAAAGCTCCTATTGGACGCCCCTCCCAGTGCAGGTAGAGGTACTAGATTTAGATGTCTATTAAGTAAAAAGAAACCAACACCACCCAGTCCAATTAAACCTCCGACTCCAAGTATTCACCTATGTTTCCTGCTCAAGAGTTAGACTTCTTGAGAAAAACACTCTTTTTATAAATAATTTTTAAGCAACTTTAGGGGTAATTAAAAAAGGAGATTAGCTCGCTTAAATGTCTGAAAGAATTAAAAGACCAAATCAATTAACTAACTGCAGTTCACCATCAGGATTTCAGTTCTTGAAGTTAAATTCTCTTGCTTGTTTATCTTCATAACTACCAGAGAAGTCTAAGGGAGAAGTGGAAGGTTTATAGTATTCCGCGCTAAAGACTGCTTGTTTTTGAGTGCCTGCAGGGGTAAAGAATAAACACACACCCTTAATTTCCTTGATACTTTCTATATTCGATAACTTACTGTATAAGAAACTAAGTGTCTCTTTTTTTTGAACCCTTTCTTTTATCACTAACACCTTAGTGCTCTTCTTTGATAGCTCTAATATTCTTTGATAAAAATCAGAACTGTCAAATTTCAAGAGTAGCTCTTCATCAGAATAAGGAATAGAAACGACAACCAGAGGGAAATTAAGTCAAGAGATTAACTTTCCAGAGAAACCTGTATCACTATCTACTAAAGAAACAACAATAATCTTTTCATTCAGCTTTAATGAGCTTGAGCCAAAATATCAATTAATTCTTTGTGCTAGATAATATGTCGCATTGTCTATTTCATATCTGTTAAATAATTTCCCTAGATCAGTTTTTTGACTAAATATTTGTTGGTGTAATCTAGGGAAATACTGTAGATAGTGATTTAAGTCCTCTACTTTAGTTAGTGTTGATAAGGCTTTAGAGTCTTTGTAATTAGAGAAAGAAAGAGCCATCTTAAGTGAATCAGACTTTCCTTCTCTAATATCTTTAGTTAGCTGAGAAATTGTTTTTCTTGCTTCTTTTCTAGAGCAAATCTTTGGATCTTCTAGTAAAGCCAGTGAAACTATTTGAGAGTGGATTAGCCCTTTAGTTAAAGCTAAGTTTTGTTTTAATTGAAGCTCATTAACACTTAGTTTTGAGAGAAAATCATTCATTTTTAGAACTATATTTCCAAGTAGAGTAGGACCATCTATTAAGCTAGATCTTTCATTGGACGAGTGAGAAATATCTCTTTCATCTCATAGCTCTATATTTTGCTCTGCTAGATTAGAAAGACTAGTTAATCATCTAGAGAGACCAGAAATATTTTCTAAACTAACAGGGTTTACTTTGTGGGGCATAGCAGAAGAACCTACTTGGGATTTGGTTGACTCTAAAGATATTTCTGATATCTCTTCTCTAGATAAAGTTCTTAAGTTAACTGCTAAGGAATTAATTATTTTTCCTATCTGAGATAAGGAGAATAAATAAGAAGAGTGTCTATTTCTGGGCAATGCTTGAGTAGTTCCTCAGATAGTCAATAGTCCTAGTCTATTGGCTAAGTCTTCTTGTATCTCAGGACTAATATGTGCAAAAGAACCTGTTGCCCCCTTAATAGTTATTACTTCTATATATCTTCTAGACAAATAGAGTTGTTCAAGAGCACTTTCTAATTCTTGATAACAGATAGCAAATTTATGACCAAAAGAGATAGGTTCAGCATGTCTTCCATGTGTTCTACCTATTTGAACAGTATTTATGTATTTATGGGAAAAACCTTGTAGAGTCGTTTGTAGCTCTCTAACTCACTTAACTAACTTGTTATTGACTTCCTTGAGTAAAAGAGAGGTAGCGCTATCAATAATGTCTGAACTTGTTAGACCATAATGCAAGTATTTAGAGATAGAAACAATAGATAATTTGCTCTCTAATACATTGAGAAAAGCAACAAAGTCATGTTTAGTTTGTTGCTCTTCTTCTTGTACTTCTGCCTCAGTGATTTCTATAGAGCCTCAAAGTTGTTCTAGTTTCTTGACTTGTGATTCATCAAGAGAAAGTATGTTGTTATTTAGTAGGGAATAGAGAACTTCTTTTTCTAGAAGGGCCCATCTTTTGTATTTAGCTTCCTCAGAAAATAAGAGTTCTAGTTCAGGAAGTTGATATCTCTTAATCATTTATGAAATCCCTAGTATGATTTAAGTTTTCAGACTAGCAATAGACTTGTTGTGAGTTAGTGTTTTTAAGGAAAGATTCACTTCAAAGAAGTGAATTTATAATAAATTTTAGCACTCTAAGGTTTAATATGCTAAAATAATTTCAAAATGTCAGCGTTAAAGGAAATTATTCTTGGAATTGACTTAGGTACAACCAACTCTTGTGTTGCGGTTATTGAATCAGGAAAGCCTAAAGTACTAGAAAACCCAGAAGGTAAGAGAACAGTTCCCTCAGTTGTTTCTTTTAAGGGAGAGCAAATTATTGTTGGTGAAAGTGCAAAGAGACAAATGGTTACCAACAAAAATACCATCATCTCCATTAAGAGACTTATTGGGACTGACAAAAAAGTAGAGGCTCAAGGTAAGACATACAGCCCAGAAGAAATATCTGCCTATATTCTTGCCTATATCAAAGAGTATGCAGAAAAGAGAATAGGTTCTCCAGTATCCAAAGCAGTTATTACAGTCCCAGCTTACTTCAATGACTCCCAAAGACAATCTACTAAAAATGCTGGGAAGATCGCAAAGCTAGATGTAGTCAGAATAGTTAATGAACCTACAGCGGCCGCTTTAGCTTATGGACTAGACAAGAAAGATAAAGAACAAAAGATACTAGTTTATGACTTAGGGGGAGGTACCTTTGATGTTTCAATGCTTGATGTTTCTGATGGTACTTTTCAAGTATTAGCAACTTCTGGAGACAATAACCTAGGGGGAGATGACTGAGATAAGAGAATTATGGATTGATTAATTAACAGCATTAATAAAGAGCATGGTGTAGACCTATCCAAAGATAACTTAGTAATACAAAGACTTAAAGAAGCTGCAGAAAAAGCCAAGATTGAATTGTCTTCTGTTCAACAAACACAAATTATGTTGCCCTTCTTAACAATGATCAACGGAGAACCTTTAAATGTTGACTTAACTTTGTCAAGAGCTCAATTTGAATTACTAACCAAAGACTTATTAGAAAGAACAGAAAAGCCTGTTAAGGATGTTATTTCTGAATCCAAGATTGATTTGGGACAAATTGATGAAGTTCTGTTGGTTGGAGGCTCTACCAGAATGCCAGCAGTACAGGAACTAGTAGAGAAGTTAACTAAGAAGAAACCAAACCTATCCATTAACCCAGATGAAGTTGTTGCTTTAGGAGCATCTGTTCAAGCAGGAATTCTAGCTGGAGATATCAAGGATATTCTACTTCTAGACGTAACTCCTTTGACTCTAAGTATTGAAACACTGGGAGGTGTAGCTACTGCATTAATTCCTAGAAATAGCACAGTACCTATTGAAAAGAAACAAGTATTCTCTACTGCTCAAGATAATCAACCAAGTGTAGATATTCATGTAGTTCAAGGAGAAAGGCCTTTAGCAAGAGACAATAAGTCTTTAGGAACCTTTACTCTAGGTGGAATTCAATTAGCACCTAAAGGCGTGCCTCAAATAGAAGTGTCTTTTTCTATCGATGCAAATGGTATCTTGACTGTAAAAGCTGAAGATAAAGGTACAGGTAAAAGTAACAACATAACTATTAATCAATCTTCTGGTCTAACTGAAGAAGAAATCAACAAGATTATCAAAGAAGCTGAAGAAAATCTAGAAAAGGATAAGAAAGCTAAAGAAGAGATTGAAACAATCAATGAAGCAGAATCATGAATTTCTATGCTTCAAAAGAATATTGAAGAAAAATCAGAATTAGTTTCTGATGAACAAAAGCAGGAAGCTCAAAAGATGATTGAAGATTTAAGAGGTCTAATTAGAGATAAGAAGATTGAGGAGCTAAAGACAAAGATGGATGAGGTAAAGAATATGAGTCAAAAACTTATGCAAGAAATCTATAAAAAGGAGGCTGAAAAGAAAGCTAAAGAAGGCTCAAAGAGTTCTGATGGTAAAGAAGCAGAAGCTAAGGAAGTTGAGGTAGAGCCCGCAGATAAAGATTCCTCTTCATCCTAGATTCAGGTCTTAGTTCTTTTATTTAATAGAGTTAAGAGTTAATTGGAGGAAAGGGTCTTTCCCCCTTCATTCAATTTCTTTTGCAATGTTTTTAAATTAAAAGAAGTGTTTTTCTGTCTTGATCTTTAGGTTGTTAGTTTCGGGGGGGGCAATGGCAGAGTCAGTTAATAAACCCAAGACAAACTTATCTGAAAAGCAAATAGAGGATATATTAATTAAGTTATTGCTAGTAGATCCAAAACCAATACCCTTTAATGTCTTAAAGTCCAAATTCTTTAGATATATTAGATTCCATCATTCTCAAGCATTTCTCTCAGATGAGACATTCTCTTGTACTCTTAATTCCTTAAAGCAAAGATATCTTATAGGGGAAAATCAATATGGCAAATGATATATTGACTATTTGGACTATAAACCTAGTGGAAGATTTGGAAAGGGCTTTATAGATATAAATGAACAAGGAAATGGTTTTATTACTGTTAAGCAGGGGGCTGAAAAATTTAAGAAGTCTTCTCATTTTGTACACAGAAAGAACTTAAATGGTGCCAAATCTGGCAATTATGTTAAGTTTGAAGAATTAGAGCCTCAATTTAAGAAAAAAAGAGTCTCTAGATTCTCTTTAATTGATGCAACTGTTGTAGAGATTCTTGAAGAGCCAAATGACTCTAATGTAGCAAACTAATATGTCAATTATTCCTTCATTCTCCAAGAATAAAACAGAACCTTTATTTACATCACCAACTCATAGTCCTACTACTGCAGAGATTTATAAATCAAAACTAACTAATGATTTGGGAATTGCCTCTGAGCCCCCAAGACAAAGTAAGAGAATATTTGCACTATATAAACTCTTTTCCTATTATCTCTTAAGATCTGAAACCAAATCCTATATAGCTTTAAAGATTGTAGAGATAGCTGAGAAACTTAAGGATAAATATGAAGAGAATATCTTCTTTATTAATGATCTCTTAAAGCACAAGGAATTAAAACAACCAGTAGAACTAAGAAGAAAGATTAACTTTATTAGCCATAAAGATGTAGTAGAGTTCAAAGATGGAGAAGAGCAGATCCATTTCTTAAAACAACTACTTTACTACTATGACCAAAGAAAAGAAGGCAAATTAGAACTTCCAATCTCTAACTTAAAGCTGAATATTACTGCCCTAAAGAAGATAGAAGAAGAATCTTTTGAGTGTTTTCTAAGACTCTTAGATGTCAATTATGAACTCAGAAATACTGTTATTGGGGCTGAAAACAAGAAAACAATTCACTTCCTATCTCAAAAGTATGTAGACTTACATACCATTATTGAAAGCTCTAGAGAAGATCTCTTAACTGAATTAGAAAAGTTAAGAGAAAGTATGGTTCGCGAGTACTACGAGATTATGAGTAACTTTTCTCTCCCAACAACTAAATCACTTAACTTTAGACTATTTATTCAAAAGAAATTGGAATCCCGAATGTATGAGGCTCAATTCTTAAAGCTACAAGCTACAAACTCAATCAACTATCAATTAAATGCCCTAGACAATAACTGCAATGAGTTAAAGAGACAATATCTTCTCAGTCTTAAGGAAATTTCAGCCATAGTTAATTTCTTTAAGACTAGGGTAATTAAGTATCAAGCCTTCTTCAGCTTTGAACTAGATAAGTTAATCACTTATTTGAAAGAAAACTATCTGAATCTTATAAATATGATCTTTACTAGACTAGGAGAGGCTAAAGATCACTTAAAAGGTAGAGCTGAATCACTTAACCCAGGAGAGTTAGATGTTGTTATAGCTTTAGAGAAAGAAAAAATGGAAGCAGGACTTAAAGAGCTTAAATTGAAGTACTCTAATGTATTGATACCACTTATAAGCTCTTTTGATTCTGAGATAGGAAGTATAGAAAATAAATATTGTTTTGATCTCAAATACTCTGAGAGAAGATATACAACTTTAAAGAATCTAAAGAATAAATCTGTGGAAACTCTGGTTAAAAAGTTTGAACAGGAGAAAAAAAGAATAGAGGAGATAGTCTCTGAGAGAAAAGCAATACTAGAGAATCTAGAGGGGAAGATAACTACTGACATCAATTCAATGGTTGAAGAGTTAAGGGAAGAGTGTAATACTATCTGTTGTGATCTTCTCAGGGAAAATCAATATTTCTGAGCCAAATACAATGCTGAATTTAATTCAGCTTCTAGAGAATATTTTGTAAAGCTCTACTATGAATATTCACCATATATCAGTAGTTGAAATGAAGGGGTTGAAGGTTGAATGCAAGAGTACCTCAAGCTAAAGGTCAATTTGGAATATCTAAAGAAGATAGGTTCTTCTATTAAGGAGTTCTCTCCTGAAGGAAAGTTCTATGTTAAGTGTTCTCAGTTAATAGATAGTTACTCCAATATCTTCAGAAATGTATGTATACAAAGAGATAAAACAGAGTATGAATCCTTAATCTCATTGAATACTATTCCTAAGATTGACTATTCAAAAGTAGAGGAAAAACTAAACAAAAGCTTGAAAGAACTTAAGTGCTCTCACTCAGAATACTTAAAATTAGCAAATGGAGCGTTAAAGAGCATTATTGGAGGTAAGTCATAGGGTGAGCGATAATTCACCTGCCCCTAGATTAAGATCTAAAATAACTAAGAAAAAAGCAGTTCAGTGGGGCAAAGTCCTCAAAATAGAGAAACTTTACTTTAATGAATCATTAGTTAGAAATTTTGTAGAAACTTTGAAAGCTAATAAGCCAAAAATTTCAGAAGAAGAAATAGAACAAGAAAAGAAGAGAATGATTATGAGAGATAACTTCTTTAATATGGCAATGGATGAGGTCGCTTCAGCTTATACAGTTGAATATGACACAGCTGAATTAGCTGAAAAAGAAGAGGAATTTAAGAAGGTTCATGTAAACTTCACTGAAGAACAAGTTAAGAACCATGCCAAAATTACTATATTCAAACAATTGATATATGATGATTTGGCAAGAGACTGGGAAATAGTGGTGTCTGACGATCTAGCAAAGCATGTATTGGAAAATTATTACAAGCAAACTGGAAAATCAATAAGAGAATACTTTACTGATCCAGCAAAAATGTCTACCGTTAAGGAAAGTATCCTAGAACAACTAATTACTGAGAGAATTATGAATGCTTTTGGAAGTCACTTTGACCTTCAAGCAAATAGCGATAATTCAACAAAGTCTTAGATGGGTTTCAATATAGAAAATCTTTTTGCTTACGAGTTAATTGACTCAAGAGGAAATCCAACAGTTGCTTGTGTTGCCAAGGTTTCTAAAGGTAAATTCTGAGGTAAGAAACAATTCACCGCTAAAGTTTTAGTTCCTTCAGGAGCATCTACAGGAGCAAGAGAAGCTCTAGAGCTAAGAGATGAAGACCCAGCTAGATTTAATGGAAAAGGAGTTAAGAAAGCAGTTCATTACATCAACTATGTTTTGGGCCCTTCTCTAATAGAAAACAACATTAATCCAGCTAATCAAACTGAACTAGACCAATTCCTGATAGACCTAGACGGAACTGACAATAAGTCTAAATATGGTGCAAATAGTATTTTGGCTGTTTCACTTTCTGTTGCAAAGGCTGTTGCAAAAGCTAAGGGAATGCCTTTCTATCAATATGTTTCTGAATTATCAGGTAGTGTAGGGGCAAGCAAGTTCACTCTTCCTTTACCAATGGTGAATGTAATTAATGGAGGAGCTCACTCTGACAATACCTTGGACTTCCAAGAATTTATGATAGTGCCAGTTGGAGCTTCTTCAATGCATGAGGCAATAAGAATCTCTGCAGAGTGTTTCCACTCACTTTCTAAGTATCTAAAGGAAAAAGGATTAAGTACAGCTAAGGGGGATGAAGGAGGATTTGCTCCTAACTTCAATACCACTGAAGAAGCTTTGAATGCTTTGTTAATTGCCATCTCTAAAGCAGGATATCAACCTGGAGTGATTCATGGACATGTTGCTATAGCTCTTGACTGTGCGGCTAGTGAACTTTATGACAGAGAAACTCAACAATATAGATTCAAGAAAGCTATTAAAGCCGGTTTGATTTCTAAGGAAGGAGGTACTAAGACTAGTGAACAAATGGTAGATTACTATGTTGAGTTAGTTAATAAATATCCAATTATCTCTATTGAAGATCCATTGGCAGAAGGTGATTTTGAAGGATTTGCTTTGTTACAACAAAGAATAGGAGATAAGGTACAAATTGTCGGAGATGACCTTTACTGTACCAATCCAGAGTTAACACAAGTAGGTATTGAAAAAGGACTATCCAATGCAGTTCTTATTAAGGTGAATCAAATTGGTACTTTAACTGAAACTTTGAAAACTATGCAATTGGCAAAGAATGCAGGATGATCTTGTATAGTTTCACATAGATCTGGTGAAACTGAAGATACTACAATCGCTGATATTGCAGTAGGTACTTCTGCAGGACAAATCAAGACAGGTTCCTTCTCTAGATCAGAAAGAACAGCTAAGTACAACAGATTGGCTGAAATAGAAATAGAATTAACCACTGCTAATTCCAGTTTTTATGGACTTTATAGCTTGTTCAGTCTAAACTTCAATAACTCAGAACTATTCAAGCCTAAGAGATATTCAGTAAAAGAAGACACAGGAGAAGTTACAGTTGAAGAAATAGCATTGGAAGAACCTACACCTACAGAGATTCACACTGCTGAAGTTCAACCTGCAACTGAAGGAGGAGAAGGGGAAGACGTTTCAGACGAACAAAAGAGCTAAATACTGAAATTTCAGTAAGTTAGTTATCTTAGTTGGTAACTAGCTGGCTTTAGGTGAAAAAGGTAGCCCTTTTAACTTCTGGGGGAGATTCCCCAGGTATGAATAGTGCTCTCTATTCTTTTAGCGAATTAGCTATATCTAAAGGGTTTGAGGTTCTTTATATTGCTGATGGTTACCAAGGATTTATAGAAAACAGATTCACTGAGTTAAAACTGAACTGTTTAAGAGGCAAGACATATAATGCAGGCACTGCAATAGGTTCTAGTAGATCTTCTGAGTTTAGATCTTCTCCAGAGTTGAGAGAAAAAGGAGTGAAAGCTCTAAAGGAGAAAGGAGTTGAGGCTCTTGTGGTTTTAGGCGGAAATGGTTCCTATGAAGGAGCGAAGTTAATCTCTCAATTGGGACTTCCTGTAATTCTTTTGCCCGCAACTATTGATAATGATGTAAGTTCAACTAAATATACTATTGGATTTTTTTCAGCTTTAGAGGAAATAGGACAAGCTATTAAGAAGATTTGATACACTGCAAATTCCCATTCACAATTAACTATTGTGGAGGTAATGGGAAGGGATTGTTCAGACTTAGGAGTTTTGGCCTCTTATTCTTCTCCATTAGTTGAATTAGTGATCACTCAACAGAACGTACCAAGTTATGAACAATTAAGAGAAAAGATTAGACAGATTAGAGAGAAAAGAGGCAATAAAGGTATGGTTATAGTAGTTGTTGAAAAGACTTTAGGAGTGACTCAATTGCCATCTATGTCTGAGCTGACCAAAAAATTAGAATCTGATCTTAAGTTCACTGTGAGAGGTTGCTCTCTTGGACATACTCAAAGAGGGGCAACTCCAACTACATGAGAGATGTTTGTAGCTTCCTCTTTTGGTAGAGAAGCCTTTATTTCCTTTGAAAAGAAAGAGTTTGATGTAGCGATAGGATTTGATGGAGATAATTTCTATAGAACTAAGATAGCAGATGTTGTTGACAAAAGCAAGGGAGATAGAATTGCTTTGATTGAAACTAAAGGCAAGTTCTAAACGCAATGCCTAGTTTTAAGTTAGGATGTACCAAGATTGTTGCAACTATTGGACCTGCAATTACTCTGCAGTTACAAATTAATTCTGAGAGAAATAAGTCAAACCCAGAGTACTTAAAGGTCTTAAATCTATTTACTGAGTTATTTTTTAATGGCTTAAGTTGCATTAGATTTAACTTTTCTCACTCCAATAATGAAGAAAGACTATTTAGATTAGAGGTTTGGCGGGACGCTAAGGAAGAATTCTACAAGATCTTTAACAAGATAGAACAAGGCGGTAATTCTCCTAATAAAGTTAGATTCCTCTTCCCAATAGCCGAGTTAGCTGACACTAAAGGACCAGAAATTAGAGTATGGGATATGAAAGAAAAGGAAAAAGGGCAACTATATAGAAGAGGGGAGATTATTGAAATTTTCTGTAAAGATAAGAAGGCGGGGGATGCTACTTGTTTTTCAGTCACTGACTCTACAGCTAAATACAATATGGCTTTAGATTGTTCAGTAGGAGAAAAGGTATTAGTTGATGATGGAAAGCTTTCTCTATTAATTCAATCTGTAGATGTGGACTCCGGAGTTGTTAGAGTGATGGTGGAAAATGATCACTATCTGAAAGCCAATAAGAGAGTTAATCTTCCAAATGCAGATTACTCCCTTCCATTTGTGAGTGAAAAAGACAGAGGAGATATTCTCTTTTCTCTAGAACAAAGTTTTCAATTTATTGCTCTATCTTTTGTTAACAAGTTAGAAGACATACTCGAAGTTAGAAAGCTAATTAAGGAAAATTGTACAGGCAAAAAATTACCTCTAATTATCTCTAAGATAGAAACCACTCAATGCTTAAAGAATATAGATGCAGTTATTAAGGAATCAGATGGAATTATGATAGCTAGAGGAGATCTTGCCCTAGAAAGTCCTTATTATCACGTTCCATACTGAACTAAGGAAATACTGAGAAAAACAGCTAAAGCTAAAAAATTTACTATTGTCGCTACACAAATGTTGGATTCTCTAGAAAGGACTGTAGTTCCAACCAGAGCAGAAGTTGCAGATGTTTATAGAGCAGCTGAGTTAACTTCTGACTCCACTATGCTTTCTGGAGAAACTGCACAAGGACTATTTCCTTCAATTGCTCTTGCAACTATGTCTGAAATCATTAAAGCTGCAGAAAAGAAATGCAACTATGAGAAATTGTTTACTCACTTCTCTAGAGAAAATAAGTCAGAAAGATTAAGAACTCTAAGTAGTCAATTCTTCTCAGAGATTGACAAGTTAACTACTATTATCGCCTGCTTCCTATTTGCAGATGAACTATTAGAAGAAGAAATAAATCAACTATCTTCTCTTAAACTTCCATTCCCTTTTGTAGTCTTTTATAGAAAGAAGAGTTACCTAGAAGCGGAAAGTGATTTCGAGCTTAAATGCAGTGCAATTAATAGAGGAATATATAAGATTGCATTAGTGGGATCCACAGATGAATCTTTGGAAGACTGCTCTAAGACTTTCTTGGAATTGTGTGGTTATCCTTCTAAGAGCCAAATAGCTTTGTATCAAGCGAAGGAACTTCGTTTTATAAGTAGTTAGCTTTAGTTTTTGAACTACAAATTCAAAGATGTTAATTCCCTTGTCTCTCGGATAGACTTTTCCAAATTCTCCTCAGGAGGGTTCACTCCTCCTAATCTGAGGGGAATCCAAATAGAAGCTTATAGAAATTTCTTTGCTAAAGGTCTAGAAGAATTAGTTTCTAGATATTTCCCAATTGTTTCTTCCTCAGGAAATATAAAGATACTTCTTGAGGGAATTATTGCAAAAGATCCAGAAAAGACCGAAGAAGAAGCTATTAATAGCTCTTCAAGTTACCATGTTTCTCTCTATCTAAAACTAAGACTACTTTCTAACTTTCATCCTGAAAAGGCTCAAGGAAAAGTTACTGAAATCTTCTTTGGGCATATGCCAATATTCTCTTCTTCCTGTAACTTCATTATCAACGGTACTGAAAAGTTTGTAATTAGCCAAATAGTTAGATCACCTGGACTATATGTTCTGAATAAAACACAGATTAGACTATCTAACTCTAGAAAAAGAGCATTAGAAGGAACTATCTGTGAGTTACTTCCTGTTAAAGGGGCTTTAATACTCTTTCACCTTCCAATTGAAAAAGATAAGTCTATAAAACCTTCTGTTAAGTTAATTGCAAGAAATACTTCAGGAAATAATGCATTCAATTTCCCTGTTACTACATTCCTTAAAGCTTTTGGTTTTACTCATGAGATGATCAAGAAACTTTTTGCAGATCAACCAGAAGTTCTTAACTCTCTAGCGCAAGAATTCTTTAATACAGAGGAGTTAAAGAATGAACCTTTCTTCACTTCAATAATTAATGAGCTATCAACAGCCAAAAGTACACAAAAACTTAAAGAGATCTCTAAAGGTTGAATAAAACAAACTCTTTATGCCCTTTGTGTTGAATACTATGAGCTAGAACGAACCACTAATAGCAGAACTAAGAAAAAGGAATTACAAGAGTTACTAGAAAAGATATATATAGAGCTTGCATCTAGAACTATTATTGCTTCCTTATCTATTAGCCCGGAAGTAGCTAGAAGAGAAGTAGTTTCTTATCAAGAGTTACTTTGGTCCTATCTATTTGATAAATACTATTACAGCATTCTTCCTGCAGGAAGATACAAACTAAATCACAAACTTTCAACATGAGAGAGAATGAAAAACAGATATCTTGCTGAAGACATATTAGGAAATGATGGCAAGGTTTGATTTAAGAAAGATACTTTTATGGACTTTGATACCCTTACTGCCTTTAAAGAAGCTGCTATTGCTAATAAGTTAAAGATTAGAGAAAGCTTTAGACCTTTAAGAGTATTTGAAGATACTGCAGGAAGATATAAAGAATTTGAAGAAATGTACTATGACAAGGTTTGAGTTTATGTCTCTGGTATTGGTTCCGCTAAGGTTCCTGTCATCGGGACACCTTATATGCCGGATCAATCTCCATTTACTCAATCAGATGTTGTCGCTATTCTTTCTTATATCTCTCAAATAAGACATAAAGTTGGGGAATATGATGACATTGAAAACCTAGGTAATAAGAGACTAAAGAGAATAGATGAATTACTAGAAAACAGAATAGTACTAGCTCTAGCAAGAATACAAAAGTTCTCTGTAGACAAAATGAATAGCTTAGAAGCTAAGCTAAACTATCTGTCTCTTAAAGATGGAGAAATAGAAGAATACTTTGCTTTAAGTACCATCATCAACACCAAGCCTTTCCAAATAGTAATTAAAGAGTTCTTTAACTCCCACCAATTAGTTCAATTCCTCGACCAACAAAATACTCTCTCTGAAATTACCAATAAGAGAAAGATCTCTGCTATGGGCCCAGGAGGAATTAAGAGAGAGGACCCAAACCTAAATATCAGAGACGTACACTACTCCTATTATGGAAGAATCTGCCCTATTGAAACTCCAGAAGGTATGAATATTGGATTGATTATGGCTTTGGCCTCGTTAGCTATGGTAGATGACTATGGTTTCTTAAAGACTCCTTACTACAAAGTTAAGGGAGGTAAGGTAACCAATGAATTGGTTTGGCTGAACTCTATTCAAGAAAGAAACTTCTATATTGCTGAGGCTACTACACCAAGAACTGAGAATGCAGAGTTAATTGGACCAATTACTGTTAGAAGAAATGAAGAAGTAGAGTCAGTTTCTCCTGAAGACGTTCACTTTATTGATGTAGATTGTTCTCAAATAACTTCTATTTCTGCATCTTTGATTCCTTTCTTGGAACATGATGATGCCAACAGAGTATTAATGGGTGCAAATATGCAAAGACAAGCGGTACCACTTCTTTCTCCTAAATCCCCTATTGTCGCTACAGGATCAGAAGGAAGAATAGCTAAAGACTCTGGTATTGTAGTCTATGCAGAAGAAGACGGAGAGATTACTTACTTAGACAGCTCTAAGTTAACTGTTAAGTACAAAGGAACAAAGGAAATAGAAAAAACCTATAAGTTACAAAAGTTCAGAAAGACTAATCAAAACACCTGCAGAAATCAATTAATAATACCTAGAGATAGTAGAACAGTTAAGAAAGGAGAAATCTTAATTGATGGACATGCTATTAATAATGGTGAGCTTGCATTGGGACAAAATATCTTAGTTGCCTTTACTACTTGATATGGATACAACTATGAGGATGCCATCATTCTTTCTTCCAGATTAGTTCAAGAGAATGTTTATACCTCACTACATATTCAGGAATACACCATTGATTGCATAAGAACCAAGATAGGTGATGAAGAAATCACTAGATTTATTCCAGGTTGCTCTCCCGAAGAGAAGAAATATCTAGATGAAGATGGAATTGTCTTAGTTGGGGCAGCTGTTAAAGAAGGAGATATTTTAGTAGGTAAAACTTCTCCAAAGGCTTCAGGGGAGATTAGTGCAGAAGAAAAACTACTACAAGCAATCTTTGCTGAAAAGGCTAAGAGTGTTAAAGACAGCTCATTAAGACTTCCCGCGGGGGCTGAAGGTATAGTAACCAAGATACTTAGATATTCATTAGTTAAGGGAGATAGATTAGGGGATGATGTTCTAGAGACAATTAAGGTTTTTGTTACTTCCAAGAGAAATATCCAAATAGGTGACAAGATGGTTGGTAGACACGGAAATAAGGGAATTGTTTCAAAAATAGCTCCAATAGAGGATATGCCTTACTTAGAAGATGGAACCCCTGTAGATATTCTTTTGAACCCATTAGGTGTTCCTTCGAGAATGAACATTGGACAGATACTAGAAAGCTATCTTGCATTCTCTGCTAGAAAACTAGTATTCAATAAGCTGTTAACAGCTTACTTTGAGAAGAAGTTTGACTCTCTGACTACTTTGTTCTCTAAGTCCAGATCCGCTTTAAGTTCACTTGAGAGAACTCTAACTACCTATCTAGCGGAAAAAGGAATCAAGAGTCTTGCAGAGGCAAAAGAACAATTAACTCAACTAGATTTCTCAATTATCCTATCTAAGTCAGGATTTAGATACGATGAGCTTGAAATCAGAGTATTAACTCCTATCTTTGCAGGATGTAAGAATTCTGACTTGATTGGAATTATGAAAGATGCAGGTATAGATTCTTCTGCAAATAATGGAAGATTCACCTTATTTGATGGAAGAACAGGAGAGAAGTTCAAGGATCCTATTTCTGTTGGAGTGATTTATATGTTGAAGTTGGATCACATGGTAGATGACAAGATTTATGCCAGAGCAGTAGGTCCTTATTCCAAGATCACTCAACAACCATTAGGAGGTAAGTGTCAAAATGGTGGCCAAAGATTTGGAGAAATGGAGGTTTGAGCGATGGAGGCTTATGGGGCAGCCTACAATTTAAGAGAACTATTAACCCTTAAGTCTGATGACATTCAAGCCAGAAATCTTATTTACTACTCAGTTATTAAAGGTCAGATGTTACCTACTCCAGGAATTTCTGAGTCCTTTAAGTTATTAGCAAAGAAATTACAAGCCCTTGGATTAAAAGTAAATATTCAATATGGACCTAAGAAACAATTAATTGGATTTGACAACTATTTAGCTAAAAGAGCAAAGTTAAATGAAAAGATTCAATTCTTAACTTGAAGCAATCAGGCGAGAAGAGATGAGGGAGAAAAAGAGAGAAGTAAAAGATGAGAACACTTTAGTCTAGCAGGAGAAGAGGAGGAAGATCTAACTATTAATGGAATTCAGATAAGTATTACTTCCCCTGAATACCTACTTTCACTCTCTAGAGGTGAAGTTAAGTCCGCAGAAACCATTAACTATAAAACCTTTAAGCCAGAAAAAGGAGGATTGTTCTGTGAAGCTATCTTTGGACCTGTTAGGGACTATGAGTGTTTCTGTGGTAAATACAAGAGAGTTAGATATAGAGGTAAATATTGTGAAAAGTGTGGAGTATGTATTACAGAGTCTTTAGTAAGAAGAGAATGAATGGGACATATTGCTTTAGCTTGTCCTATTGCACACATTTGAATGATCAAGGAATTACCTTTACCTTCCAAGATCTCTTTGATACTAGAGATCAAGTACAAGAGCGTTGAAGAAGTAGTCTACTTTGTTAACTACATAGTTACTGAAGTTACTGATGTAGGATTTGATCACAAAGGAATATTTAAGAAATTAGAGATTATTAATGTATCTGATCAAACAAGCCCACTAAAGTCTTTAGTTAAGTTAAGAAGACTTCTTAGATTAATCTGCGAAGACAGAGAAAAGAAGGAACCTGAAGGAAAAGACTCTATGTCTTATCAACAAGGAAAAGCTTACTATAAAGCATTAGCTTCTTCTAACCTTCCATTCTCTCTATATGATGTGTTCGAATATATCTATAAATACAGCGGAATCAAAATAGGTACTGGTGCAGAGGCCATCTATGAACTTCTTAAGAAAGTTGATTTAGATTCTCTAGAACACTCTATTCAAAAACAACTGAATAAAGATGGAATTAATCACTCTGATATAAAAACTAAGAGACTCTTAGCTAGATTAGAAGTAGTTAAGTGATTTAAGGCCTCAGGAAACAAACCAGAATGAATGATCTTGAAGAATTTATTAGTTCTTCCTCCTAACCTAAGACCTATAGTTCAACTAGAAGCAGGAAGATTTACTACCAGCGACTTAAATATCTTCTACAGAAGAATCATTATTAGAAACGAAAGACTTAAGAAAATACTGAGTTTAAATGTTACTTCTATTATTGCCAACAATGAAAAGAGAATGTTACAAGAGGCTGTAGACTCTCTAATTGACAACTCAAGCAGAAAGAAACCATTAGTAGCTAAAGATAAGCATTTACTTAAGTCCTTAACTGATCACTTAAAGGGTAAGCAAGGACTATTCAGACAAAACCTATTAGGTAAGAGAGTAGACTACTCTGGTAGATCTGTAGTTGTTGTAGGTCCAGAGCTAAAACTACATCAAGTAGGTTTGCCTATCTTAATAGTTCTGAAACTCTTCAAGCCATTCATTATCAGAGAGTTAATTAGAAGCTATATAGATGAAACTACAGGATTAAGAACTCAAATTGCTCAGAATATAAAACTTGCTGAACAAATCATTGATAACCAAGAAGATATATTGTGACCAGTAGTTCATAAGGTAATACAGGAAAGACCAGTATTACTTAATAGAGCCCCAACTCTTCACAGCTTAGGTATTCAAGCATTTGAACCTGTAATAGTAGAAGGAAAGGCTATTTGCCTTCACCCTCTAGTAACTACAGCATTCAATGCTGACTTTGACGGTGACCAAATGGCAGTTCACTTACCACTTTCTGATGAGGCTGTTAAGGAAGCGAGACAAATCCTTCTTTCTCACTGACATGTGTTAGCCCCTAAGAATGCACAAGCAATCTTGATGCCTTCACAAGACATGATTCTTGGACTTTACTACCTAACCAACACTAGAAAGGGGTCAAGAGGAGAAGGAAGATTAGTTTCTTCAGTTGAGGAAGTTAGATATCTATATGACTCCGGAGAGATAGATTTGAATGCTTTAATAGCGGTACCAACTTCAGTCTTTCCAGAGAAGAAGTGACCTAAAGAAGGATTACTAATTACTACTGCAGGAAAGGTAATCTTTAACCTTGCTATGCCTCCAGATTATAGATATGTAAATGACTCTACTCCTGAACGTCTTTCAGAAGAAGACATACTAGACACCACTGCAGACTATAGAGAAAGCATTAAGAATCATTCAGAAACACCTTCATTTGCTAAGTGAGTAATTCAAAGAGCAATAGAAGATGTTTATGAAAACTACTCCATAGAACAAACTTCTACTATGCTTGACAGTATTAAGAGTCTAGGATTTGAGTTCTCAACTAAATCATGTATCACTATCTCTCCATTTGATATTCCTAGATTTACAGACTCTTATAAAGAAGAGTTGATTAAACAAACAGAAGAAAAGGTTAGAGCAAATAAAGAATACTGTGAGCTTGGAATGATTACTGAAGATGAAAGATATCAAAGAGTTATTAATCTATGGTCCGATGTAAAGGATCAAGTATCAGAAAAAGTGAGAGAATGATTTAGAGGAGATACCTATAAAGACAACCCAATGGCGATTATGGAAAGATCTGGAGCTAGAGGAAGCTTATCTAACTTTGTACAGCTTTCAGGTATGAGAGGATTAATGAACAGATCCTATAACTATGGACAAGTTACAGATTCAAAAATCATTAAAGACATAATAGAAGTGCCAATTAAACACTCATTCGTAGAGGGATTGAATATGATAGAGTACTTCAATTCTTCTTATGGTTCTAGAAAGAGTATGGCAGACACTGCAGTTAAAACAGCAAAGTCTGGATATATGACTAGAAAGCTAGTAGACACCTCACAAGAAGTTATTGTTAAGTCTCTAGACTGTAAAGCACACAAAGGATTGGTAGTTAAAGCAATATTGACCAGAAAATCCAAGAAGGAAGTTAAGTCCTTTGAAGAAAGAATTAGATTTAGAGTTGCATTCAAGGATGTAATTTCTCCAGTAGATGGAACTGTATTGTGTCCTGCGGGAGAGTTTATCACCTCTGATATGGCAAAGAAGATAGTAGAAGCTGGAATAACTTCTCTAGAAATTAGAAGTGTCTTTACTTGTCTTCAAAAACAAGGAGTGTGTCAAAAGTGTTTTGGTTACCACTTAACCACTAAGAGACCTATAGAAGTCGGTACTGCTATCGGGATAATCGCAGCACAATCTGTAGGGGAACCTGCGACCCAATTAACTATGAGAACCTTTCACCTAGGGGGAGTAGCTGGGGAACAAAATATTGCACAAGGATTCGAGAGACTAAAACAATTATTTGACATAGTGTCACCCAATAGATGAGAAGGAGCGACTCTTAGTGAAATTAGTGGAACTGTTATCTCTATAGAAAATAAGGAAGCGCAAAAGATTATTACTGTAAAGAATAACTACTCAACTAGAACTTATGAAATAGATCTAGATATTCCTATCTTGGTTAAGGAAGGAGATACTGTTGCATTCGGAGACTGTTTAAGTGAAGGTAATGTAGACCTTAAAAAGTTACTAGAAGTTGCAGGACTAGAGAGAGTAAGAGAATACATGGTTGAACAAATACTTGAAGTGTATTGACTTCAAGGAATTGATATTGCAGACAAATACATAGAATTAATTGTTCACCAATTAACTTCTAAGTGAAGAATTAACCATGAAGGGGCGTCCAATTGAGGAATTGGCGAGGTAGTGGATTTCAATGACTACTACAGAGTGACTACAAAACTTCTATTAGATAGAAAGGATCCTCCTGTTGCATTTCCTATACTATTAGGATTGGAAGAAGTTCCTGCAAAATCTAATTCTTTCTTGGCGGCGGCATCCTTCCAAGACACTAAGAGAATACTAATAGATGCTTCTGTAAAAGCTCAAATAGATGATCTGGTTTCTTTAAAGGAGAATATCATAGTTGGAAACTTAATTCCTGCTGGAACGGGATTAGTTCCGGAACTATTAGAAGGAAGAACTTTGTAGAAAAGGCTTTACCTTATCTTCAGGGGAACCCCTTAGGTTTAGGGTTAGCCTTTACTAATTTGTAGAATCTAAACATTTAGTTATTTTCTAGATTCCTATGTGGTGAAAGAAGTTATTGTTGGAGGGGACTGCTATTGGTGGGTTTGGAGGCGGTGTAGGGGGGTGATTAGGTAACAGGTATGGTTTGGTTGAGATACCAATGGATGGAGAGCAAGCTATATTGACTGAGGAATATTCCTTATCTAAGGAGAATAAGAAAGACGAAAAGAAGTCAAAGCATACTGGGGTAATTAGTGAACTAAATCACACTGTCCTTGGTTCTTGAAAGTACCAAAGTGAAGGGGTTGAGGATAAATTGATGTTGGTTTCTGGTTGGGATGCAAATGGGAAACATAAAAATATAGAGAGCAATAAGTTATCACAGGGAAAACGTCAATTATGAGGCGGTAGAAAGGTGACTTCTGGAAGTAAGTGGTTTGGTCCCAGAGATAGAAATAAAGAGATTGAGGATCTTGAAAAAGCTAAGAAAGAAATGCAGGGAAAGTCTTATTGACCACTGATTCAAAAGGCGGGAGATTATGTTACTGAATCTGATTTGAAGGGAATTAGTGAGAAATGAAAGGGTAGGGATTTGAATCTTGAGACCCAAATATTGGAGTTGTATAAGGCAAGAAAGTGATGGTTGGATAAGATGGGGAGAAGTCGTCAAGGGGATCGTGTTGATTTGGAATTCAATTTAGAGATAATCAAGAAGATACTTGATACTGGTGAGGACCAGTTGAAGGCGAGAAGGTGGAATTATGGACAGTTAGCTAATAATGGGAAATTGACTCTCGTTAGAACGATTGGAAATCCTGAAGCAGTTGCTTGAAATTACTTCAGGAAATATGCCTGAGGTAAGGAATCGGAAGTTAAAAGGTTAAAAGAAGTTAATTTAGTGAATACCATTGTTAAATTGATGACTGGTGAATCTGTTGGGTTTCCTTGTGTTAGTTATGGGCGAGAATCGTTTGTTGCTGATGGTTTATTTGATGAATGCAAGAATACTCCGTGATGAGGAAGGGATGAGATTAAGGTTAAGTCTGTTTTGAAGAGTGTTGTACCAAGCTTTGCGAAAGGAAAGATTCCGACACAAAAAGGGAGGGGTGGTTGGAAATCTCAACAGGATGCTGGAGATAATTGATCAAAAATATATAACGAAAATTTTGATGAGTCTAAAGTGATTAATGAAAAATGTGAACCAGACAATTGATGGTCTTTATTTACTGATCAGGAATTGAAGATACGACAAGAAGTATGTGATTTAATAATCAGACCTTGATTCGGGGACCAAGTCTCTGAGAAACGATTATGCCTAATTGAGGCTACAGAATACAAAAATTACCTTAGGTTGAGCACATATTTAAATGTCCTTCAAATACCTGAATGACATAACAAAAGTACATTCTGAACAAAATGTTCTAATTACGGAATTTAAAGAACGGTAATTTTTTAGATATTTTTGAAATTTATTTTTCGATCATCCGGTGGGGAGGGAAAAAAGATTGTATTATTAGAAAATTTTTTTATTTTTTCGCGCGAATTTTTGAAAATAATAATTTCAAATAATTTTTTCAGGGGTACATGTACCCCTGAATCATAAATTTAAAACAAATATCCCTCTCTTTTATAACTTTTTTGACTAATATAATAAGTTTTTTATATATACCCCCCTAATTCCAATCTATTTTTTATTATGTTTAAGTTTCGATAAATCTATATTGAATATTTATCCTCCCAATACTTCTAATTGACTCATAATTTAATTCTTTTTAAAAATAAATAGAAAATAAGAAATATTTATATAAAAGTAACAAATTATCTTTTATTACTTTCCCTTCACCCAAAAAACCCCCCCTCTTAGAAATCTCCCCCACTTCATCATATAAATTTTTTACTTTGTAAATTAAATGAGGGGAAGTTCCCCTCATTTATATATAAACTTTTTAAGTTATTTTTAAATTTAAAAACTAAAAATAAAAACCTAAAATTTACTATTAAATTTCAACTCCTGATCAACAATTCATGACCACACACTATCTGGTTCACACTTTTCATTAATCACTTTAGTTTTATCAAAATCATCATTGTAAATTTGACGTCAATTTTTAGAAGCATCCATTTGACGATCTCACCTGTTTGGAGAACCTTTCGTCGGCACCTTATACTGCTTAAAGTTAGGCACAACACTTTTTAAAACAGATTTAACTTTGAACTTATCTTTTGCCCACCACGCATCACTTTTACATTCTTTAAACAATTCCTCGGCGGTAAATCTCTGTCCACTCCCAACCTCAACACAAGGAAACCCAACAGATTCACCAGTCATCAATTTAACAATGGTATTCACTAAATTAACTTCTTTTAACCTTTTAACTTCCGATTCCTTA
>NZ_QKVO01000006.1 GCF_003265155.1 Mycoplasma wenyonii
TTAAAGAAACAATCAAGGTACAAGCATCATCGCCCGAACCCAAAAAAGAAAATGATCGGAAGGTTGATACGCGAATCCCGCCGACGGAGATAAAGATGCATTCTTAACGGCTTCCAGGATCAAAAACAACAAAGGATTGCATATTAGTTTGATGGATCCAGAAGATGGGGAGAAAGATCGGGGTCGACATGCAGTGAACTTTTGATGTGGTCTAGAAGGGAGTCAAGTAGAAAGGTTAGAGAAAGATCCGGGTGGTAGATTTGTTTTCACTGGAAATATGAGTTCAATGGGCAACATGACCTTAATGAGTGTTGGTGACGGGCAATGAAATGTGAAAACGTCCCTAAAGAAATGTAACTTTAACGGAGATGGAAAGACTGTTACTTGTGACTTAAGGCTGAAGGGCATGGAAAGATAAGCCGGAGAAAATTAAAGTCTCTAGATTATCTCCTTAAGAGCCTTTTCATTTATTGTGGAAAGTTGAAAAAGTAGAGACCATAACCCTTGAGACTAAGTGTCAAGTTGAAGGGGGAAGTGGAACACAAGATGACTATTCGTTGAAGTTGACGTTAGAACTAGAGGGGAATAAGTCCAAAGAGTTAGTGCGGAGTCGGAATGTTTCTATGGGTGCTGAAGTCGAATTTAAGGCTTTGGGTGATTGGGGCGAGATTCGAGAGTTAACAGGGGATGAGTGACTGGAAGCAAGAATGAAAATCCAATTGGGACAAAAACAGGGGCAGTTAAAAGTAGTATTTGAAACGAAGGTGGAATCTCTGGATAGCGGAGGAGTAGAAAAGTGGCAAGAAATGAAAACCTTTGTGTGTAACGACAGCGGAATCAAACCTGTTTATGGGAATCATTGGCACAATGACAAGCATGTTTTTACTAGTACAGTGTCTTCTTTAGGTAATACCAAGTTAATGAGTGATGGACTCCGTGACGCAAATTTCTCAGTCGCTCTTAGGTCTTGTAAGTCTGAAGATGGTGGAACAGTTGCTACTTGTGACTTAAAAATCAATGAAATATTTTTATCTTTATTAACACATTAGATACTTCAGAAAAGGAATTTTTTATTTTTTTTTACAGCTCCATTTTTTCTTAAATTCACTAGTTCCTCTTCCTTCTCATTTGTGGAAAGTTGAAAAAGTAGGTGAGTTGAGCTTAGAACTCAAGTGTAGTGTTGATAGTGGAAAGGGGGCTACTGGTGCTGCTTATTTATTGAGATTGACGTTAGAGCTAGGAGGGAATAAGTCCAAGGAATTACTGCAAAGTCAGAATGTTTCTGTAGGTGCTGATGTTGAATTTAAGACCGAAAATGATTGGCAAGCTATACAGGAATTTCAAGATAGTGATGAAAATGTGCAACTGAAAGTCACAACTGGAGAACAAGAATCTAATCTAAAAATTGAATTAAAAGGGAATAAGCTTGGAGTGGGAGGTGGTAGTGGGACGGGAAACATCAAGAAGAACTTTGTATGTAACAACAGTGGAATCAAACCTGTTAGTCAGGGGTGATGGCATGATGGGAAAGATGTTTTTACTAGTGAAATGTTGCCTTTAGGTAACAGACAATTAATGAATTCTGGTATGAAACCAATAAGCTTCTCAATCTCTCTTAAGTCCTGTAAATATGGCGAGAGTGGAACAGTTGCTACTTGTGACTTAAAACTAACTACAGGATCTGACCTAAAAGATTAATAGAAACTGAGATTAAAAGGCTTAGTTCTTGTATCTAGACTAAATGTTTTTTAATTTCTGGTTACGGGAGTATCACAGTTAATCTTTCTTCATTTGTTGTTTTTGTCTTTAGCAAAGCATTTCCTTTCACCATTTAAACTAAATGTCTTATTAAATAGACTTTCATCATTTTCTTGTTTACGTGTCTTTTTAAATTCTGAGGTTGGAATGTAAATATCAGAGTTATTGCATTTAAAGTCACTTTGGGATAACATTCTAGTCCCAATAGGTGTATCACAGTTATAACTCTGAATGTATTTTGCATAAGGAAAGTCTTTTGTTCCAAACTTGTAATCTATTTGAAACAAATCACCTGTTACATTACTTCCTTTGTAATACCTTTGATCAAAGTTCTTAAATACTTGTCAAGACTTATCTTTTCATTGTTCAATATAAAAGCCTAATTGTGTCTCTTTTCTATTCTTGGTAGTTATCCCTTGAATAGTTTCTAAAGAATTCTTTTTACTATCAAAGAAGTATCAAGTCTCGGGTGTTGAACAAGAAACAATCATGTGTTTTTCATTCTTATCAGTGAAGAAAACCTTACATTCCTTAGATTCAATGGCTTCAAACTTTTCTTCTATTTGTGATTGTGTAGCTCCGGAAGATTTCACTGCATTAGCTACTGTTACAGAAACTCCTGTAACAATAGCAGTTAAGGAAATAATACCTCCCATAGCCCCTAAAAGTATAGACATAATAGCTTAGTCTCTTTTAGCCTATTTTAGAAAGAATAAAAACTGAATCTTGATTTGTTGTACCTAATAATTTTTTAGATATTTCCGCCTTCTCCAACCCTAAAAGAGATAATTCCCTAACAAACTCTATAGATCGGCGGAAAAAAGAAGATTGCAAATCCCATCCCTTCTCATTTGTGGAAAGTTGAAAAAGTAGGAAACCTTGAAGTGAGTCTTAAATGCAGACAAGGTGCCAATAGTGTAGCGTCTAGTGGTGATGATTACACCTTGAAGTGGAGTGGGGATTTGGAAGGGGAAAAGTTGAATGAGTTAATGAGCGATGGAGAAGTTAATGTTGATGGTGAGTTGGAACTTAAGGCTGGGGGGGATTGAGGTGCGATAAACAAGTTTACTACGGGAGAAGAGGATGCATTCTTAACGGCTTACAAGATCGAAAATAACAAGGGGTTACATATTAGTTTGATGGATCCAAACGATAGAGGGGCAGATCGGAGTCGACATGCAGTGAACTTTTGATGTGGTCTAGAAGAGAGTCAAGTAGAAGGGTTAGAGAGGGATCCGAGTGGTGGATTTGTTTGAACTACTAGTATGACAATGAGAAGTAATACAACATTAGTTAGTGATGGAGATGAAAGTATAAGCGTAGAGATCTCTCTTAAGAAATGTAACTTTGACGGTGATGGAAAGACTGTTACTTGTGACTTAAAACTAACTACAGGATCTGACCTAAAGATTAAAAACAAACAACTTAATCAAATGTGTTTACCTTATTACTCCCTAGTTTTCTAAGACTCTAAGTTAAAAAAGTTACTTTAGATTTGAAATTAGGCTTTCAAGCTAAACCGGCCTCTTCAGAGATCTTGATATCACATTCTTTTTTATCTTGCTCCATCTTGCAATTATCTAGAGTTAGTTGAATCTTAGTAATAGGTTCTTCTCAAGATTGAAGTCTTTTGTCTCCATTTGGGTAAGTTCACTTTATAACCTCAAAAACATCTTGATTACATTCAATGTTTTCATCTTCATAGCTTCCGTCCATTCGACCATCTAACATTCCTATTTGAGTAGTTCCAGTTCCAAAAATTGTCAATCTTCATTTCTTATTTCGTCCAATCGTTTCCTCTAAATTAATAGGAGTATTATTTCTTCTATTAAATCCTCTTAAATACAATTCATCCTTATCACCTTCCCCTTTCTTATAAGATAAAGAGAGCTCAATATGAGAATTTTTACCCTTACAACTCAGTATTGGTCTAGTTACTTCATCTACTTTCTTTAATACGAGTTCTTTGGGCTCATTTCCATTACCTTTTAGCAACTCATAGGTAACAGGTATTCCACATCCAACAAATAAAACTCCTCCGATTAATAACTTAGATAAAAACATATCTTTAGACTACCAAAACCATTACATAAATCTCTTGATAATCCTTTCCTAAAAAGTTACTTGAACTATTCATTTTATCTAAGAAGGTCTTGTATATGTAATCTTTGGCTTAAAGCCATCTACTCACTCTACACTACTTCCGGAAGCAAATACTATATCACAAGTTACTGAGTCAGAATTCTCTTGACAACTATCTTTATTGATATCAAACCTAATATTTTTATTTGCAACTTCATCAACTTTTGCAGATTCTCTTAGTCTTATTTTTGAGCCCTGACACTTGCTTACTTTTTGGTCTGTTGTATAACCCCCTCCTGTTGTATTAGTTTCTCAATACCATAGATCTTCTACTTTCTTGTCGCCTGAAAAACTAATTTTTCAGAATGCTCAATCATCACTTCCTTTAGCATTATCTCCTCATTTTCTAGTTCAATTCCTTTTTGTTCCTGTCTCTCTTCCTCCCGCTCCCAATCATTGAGTAACTTGGAAGTCAACTGTTAAACCTAATCCCATATCATTCTTTCCATCATTAGATACTTTCATAATTCCTTCATACTTATCTCAAACAGCATCACAAAGTAGTATTTCTGAATCAGAAGTTGTTACTGTCTTTTTCCAATGATCTCAGTAATTAGAAGATGACTTAGTAGAAGTTACTCCATATACCACTGCACCAACTCCTCCCGCCCCTAAAGAGACAGTTAATAAACCTTTTATAAGTCCAAACACTATTTAATTCAACTAACTAGTTATTGAAGGTAATTGTCGGTTTAAATCCTTCTTTTCATTTCAACTTACTGTCAGAGTTGAATATTAGATCACAAGTTACAGAATTAGTTTCCTTCTTACAACTTTTTTCATCTATTCCAAACTTAATCTCTCTATTTCTAATTTGTTCTTCCCCTTTTCCTGACTTCTTAAGTTCTATCTTTGCATCCTTACATCCTATAATTGCATAATCTACTGTGAATCCCCCAAACTTATTACCATAGTCTTTGTCTTTGTAACGTATATGTTCTTCTTTTCCATCATTAAAAGTAATCATTCACTCTCCTCATTCATAACCTTCTTTTGCATTTGCTCCTCATTGTCTAATTCAAATCTTGCTAGGTTGTTTACTACTATCTCCATCTCGCTTTAAAACCTTAAATTCAACAGTTAAGCCCAATCCCATATTGTTCTTTCCATCTTCTGATACCTTTATAAGCATTTCATAGATATCATATTTGTTATCTCCGCAAGTAAGTATTGGTCCTTCTGTATTAAGCTTTTTATTCTTTCAATTTAAAAAGTGATTTGATTTAGAACTTAATGAACTATAAGCTACAATGCCCCCCCCTGCACCAACCAAAACAACTCCAATAATACCTCTTGCTAGCCCAAGCATTTTGTAATTTGTATTTTACGTTTTTTCCTTAAAAATTAACTAGAAACTCAAGTGTATGTAACCTTTGGTTGATAATTACTCTTTCACTTAAAATATCCTCCCGACAAGAATTCCAAGTTACATGTCTTTTGATTTCCTCCTTCTTTAGGTACACAAGTATTCTTATTCACTCCTATATGAACTTGTCCTAAATCCTCTTTTCATGCATAATTTTTTCTATTAACCTCTATCTTTGCATCTTGACACTTTGTCTCCTTGCCATAACCGCCTTGAGAACTCGTCACGTCACTAATTGTTTGAATGCTTACTTTCTCAAATTGTCCTTGTTTGTTGTACCAAAGTCAAAAATAAAAGAAATCTTTTACTAACTCTTTCTTTCCTCCTGAAACCCTATAGACCTTTGGATCAAACCTCTCTGTTAAATGTCCCTCCCCATCTATATTTAATAACAATTCATACTTTGTTAAACCATTATCTTCTTGACAGCTCAATATTGGCCCAATATCACTTAATTCTTTCTTTCAATAAGAGCCTTTTGTTTCATTAGAGGATCTAGTAGTAGTATAAGCAACGCCTCCACCTATCCCTGCCCTAGCTACTCCAATAATTCCTAGTATCTTTAAGATATTGACCAAAAAACCTCCTTAATTAAGACCTACTTCTTCAGTTGAAATCCAGCTTCCTTAAGCTTGTCTTGAACTTCCTTCATATATTTCTTTTCCAAACCTTTTACCTTGGCAAGTCTCTCAGGAGTAAAGGAAATTAACTCTGAAATAGTATTAATTCCGCCATTCTTAAGAATAGTTAGGGTCTTAGCGGAAAATTCTAAGCTTTCAATTGGAGAAGAAGCGATTGAACTAGTTTTAAAGGTAGTAGTTCCTCCTTCTGCACTAGCTACTTGTTTCACTGATTTTCCATCTGTTTCATCCAACTTAAATAGCTTTGTAGGTTGCTGAGCTACTCTCTCAAACATACTTACCAATATCTTCGCGGAATACCAGATTGCATCTAGAGCTTTGATAGATCCATTAGTTGAGACACTAAGTCTTAACCTGTCACTTAATCCATATTTGGTTGTCTTTTCTTCCATTACCTTTCAGTCAACCAACAATACTGGAGAAAATAGAGTATCTATTGGAATTAAGGAAAGAGTATTCAGGAGCTCCCTATTCTCATTAGAGCTTCTGTATCCTCTATCTACAGTACAGAATAAATCTAGTTCAAAATCGGTTCCTTCTTCAGTAATCTCACAAAGTCTTAATTCTGGGTTTACTACCTCAATTCCAGGGAAACACTCTATATCTTTAGCTAGTACAGGACCAACCTTATTCTTTCTAACTTTTAGATAGGGCCACTTTTCAATTGGAGAGCTCTTTAACTCCTCAAAGTTTACGACATCTTCATTAACTCTTAATACTAATTTCTTTATTGCAATTATTAATTGGGTAGCATCTTCTGCAACTCCCTTAATGGCAGAAAATTCATGTGAAAGAGAAGTTAGTCTAATAGCGAAAACAGCTGGTGAAGGTATTGAGCTTAATAGAACTCTTCTAAGAGTATTTCCAATAGTATTTCCTAACCCTCTTTCTAGTGGAAAGAAAGTTACAGTGGCGGAACACTCACTAGAACTAACTACTTCTGTTTCTATCTGAAAAGAATTGAATTTAGAAAGACTCATCTAACTAAAAAAACTACCTAGGTTTCTTGCTAGGAGTGCATCCGCCATGTGGTAAAGGAGTCTTATCTGCTAGTTCTGAAATATCAAACCCTAGTCCAATAATAGATCTTAAAGCTATCTCTTTTCCCCTACCAATACCTTTTATGTGTATTGCTAAGGTATTAACTCCTAATTCCTTAGCCTCTTTACCTATTTTAGACGCCACTAAATTAGCAACATAAGGTGTTGCTTTCTTAGTTCCCTTATATCCTATAGTACCTGCGCTCTCTTGCAACAATACATTCCCATCTAGATCTGTAAAGGAAATAATAGTGTTATTAATTGTTGTATGAATATGCATAATACCACTAGAGATATGTAATTTCTTCTTTTTAGGTTTGGATTTATCTTTTTTAACAGCCATAACTAGTTACTATTTCTTTCCTTCTATTTTCTTATTAGCCACAGTCTTTCTAGGTCCCTTTCTAGTTCTACTGTTAGTCTTTGTTCGTTGACCATGAACTGGCAAGTTTCTTCTATGTCTTAACCCGACATAAGAAGCTATCTCCTTTAAGTTAGTGATATCATCTCCTACTTTCTTTCTTAGATCTCCTTCTAGTAAGAGTCTCTCCCTAAGTATTCTCTCAGAAGAGCTTTCATCCCTTGAAGACTGTAACTTAAGTATTGACTGAGAAAGAGAAGCTATCTCTTCTGCTGTCAAGCTATAGACTCTCTTTCTCTTAGTTTCTTCAAATTGTTTTCTTTCTTTCTCAGATAGTTTAGATACAGGAACTACCTTATTTAGACTCCAGTATTGAATAATCTTTTCAGCAGTAGTGATGCCTATTCCGTATATTCTGGTGAGTGCAATAAATAACTCTTTTTGATCTGGGAGTACAACCCCTAATATTCTAGCCACTAACTAATAAATGCTCCTATTAAGTTTAGTAATAGACTTACCCTTGTCTTTGCTTATGTTTAGCTATCTTACAGATTACCCTTATTCTATTTTTTCTTCGAATAACCTTACAATGCTCGCAAATCTTTTTAACTGAAGCTCTTACCTTCATCTTTTTATTTTTTAACTGGTTGTTGTGTTTTCTTAATTCTCTCTATTATCTTACCCTTGTTCAGGTCATAAAGATTCATCTGAACTATCACCCTATCTCCTTCTAGGAAATAAGAACTATATCTCTTTAGTCTCTTAGCTAAATGACATTCAACTATTTTTTTATTAGTGGAGAGTTCTACTTTTACATTCTCGGCAGTAACCATCTTAACTATCTTTCCCTCTAGAGAAAACTTTTCTTCCTCTACAGTCAACTTAAGTTCTTTTTACTAGTTCTCATGCAGACTTCATCTCTTGCATCTCCCAGATACTTGCAGTTAAGACCTCAACTCCATGTTTTTCTATCAATATAGTGTGCTCATAGTGTATTGTTAATCCTTCTTTGTTTTTAATGTAGACGCCAAATTCATCCTCTCCTACATGTCAAGAGCCATCTTTTTGTTCCACAATCATAGGTTCAATACATATAGTTGAGTGAAGGGGAAGTAACTCTCCTTCTTCATCTTTCATTCCAAAATTATGTATTCTTGGGTACTCATGTAATTCATATCCAATAGCATGTCCAGTGAACTTATCTAGGAATTTATATTTCTTAGGAAAGTATTTATTAAAGAATGTCTCCATTCTCTCTGTAATTCCTCCTGTTCATTGTTCCGACTTTAAGCCATTGATGGCCTCATAAAACAAAGCCATTGTTAGTTGTTGTAGATATCTATACTCAGAAATCTTTTTCTCTAGTTTTTGAGTGAATGCTGGATCTATTTCCGCTCTACCGACTGGATCAAAAAATAGATTGAATGCTCCATCTATATTCAGCCCTTGTATTGAAAACCCTAAATCAACGGTTAACTTATCTCCTTCGTGTATTATCACACCTTTGTTGGCAGGACCATGTACCACGCAATCATTCAAGGACAAGCAAACAACTGATGGGAAGCCATGATATTTATTAAAAGACTCTTGAACTCCATATCTTTTAAATTGTTCTTTGACTAACTCTTCAACTTCAGTCAATTCCATACCTGCTTTTATATTCTCGGTTAAGTAATCTTTGATAGCTTGTCAGATTAATCCTCCAACTCTCATAACTCTGATTTCTTCTTCTGTCTTAGTATTAACTTTTCTTCCGCTTAAATCCAGTTTCATTACAAAGAGATCTTTTCCTTAAGTGAGAGATACACTTCTTCTATCTTTAGTCTGCTATCTACCACAAAAGTCTGATGTCCCTTAGAACAAAAATATTCTCAAACTGGAGAAGTCAAAGAATCATGTTGTAGTAATCTCTTCTTAACCAACTCAATAGATGCATCATCTTCTCTCCTTATTAACTTCGAACCATCTTTCGGACACACAAGTTTCTCTGGTAATCCAAAAGAAGCATTAAAGATATGTTCTTCTGCTTCGCAAAGATATCTGTTACTTAATCTAGCTCAGATTTGATCTACACTTAATCCTTCCATTTTCACTACAAACATCTTCTTTCCCTTAGCCCATTCTATTAGTTTTTCTGCCTGTCCTATAGTTCTTGGATAGCCGTCTACAGAGATACAAAGCTTATCCTCTTTAGATTCTTCACAAATTCTATCTAGCTCTTCAACTACATATCTATTAACTATTTCATCTCCTAGATACTGTCCTTGATGTACACCTTTCAAAGAGTCTGTCTCTTTTCCCTGTTCTGCTTGTTTCGCGAACAAAGCTCTTAAGATCTTTCCAGCACACAAAATATGACATCCATCTCTTTCCTGTAATAGTTCAGAGAGAGTTCCCTTGCCTGAGCCAGGAGGGGCTAAAAAAACTACCAAGAGAATCTCCCTAGGCATTGTTTAATTTAACTTATTGAAATTTATCAAAGTAAATAAGGAGAGTGATGTTTCTCTTTACTATGAAGTCTTGCTTTCAGAGAGCTTAATTCGTGTTCCTGTTCTGCTTTGTACTTAGAAATAATTCTGGTAGAAGTTAGTTCCTCATATAAATGCAAAGCTGTAGAAACTAACAAGAGTATCCCAGTACCACCAAAAGCTACTTGTGAAGGCATTCCTGTCCAGATATTCAATAAATTAGGCATGATTGTTACTAGCCCAAGAAAAGGGGCGCCAAGTCAATTTATCTTATTTAGTACCATTCTTAGATAGTTGTGAGTTTCTTGTCCTATCATAACTCCAGGTATGAACTGTGAAGACTTCTGAAACGATCTACACATCTCATCTGTATTAAGTTGCACCTGACAATACAAGAAAGAGAACAAAACAATTAATAGGAAGTAAATCATTAACCCTGTAGGGCTACTAAAGGAAATATAGTCTTGAATAAATGTGTTAAATCCTGGGGAGGCAGATTTAGTTAGCTCTGCTATCCCTACAGGAAAGATCATCATAGAGCCCGCAAAGACTACAGGCATAATTCCTACAGGCATAATCTTGATTGGTAAATATCCCAATCTTCTCTTATCAAGAATTAAACCCGCTCCTGTTTGCTGAATAGGTATCTTTCGGACGGAACCAGTAATGAAAACCATTAAGGCAATCACCATCACATAGAAAAAAAGATAGATAATGAACTTAAAGATATTGACTAAAGGCCTAACACTTCCAGACCCTCCTTCTAATGTAGCTAAGTAGTTATAAGAAGCATAAAAGTTTTCAGGAATTGCAGAGATAATTCCTGAAACAATCAAAAGAGAGATCCCATTACCTAGTCCCTTCTTAGAAATTAAGTCTGAAAAGAACAAAGAGATATAAGTCCCTGAAACAAAAATCAAAACCATTAATACCCTCTGGAACATGTGTAAGTTCCCGAAGGTAACAAATGTAGCTCCAGCAACATTTTGAGCAGATGTGTCTGTTTTCTTTAGGTTTGGGTCCACCTTCTCAGGTTCTCACAAGTGCATAAAGCTAACCCCCTCATTATTAAGCAGATAAAGAGTACCTATAGAGGTAATAACTGCAAAAGGAAGAGTTAAGAGTCTGGTGTAGAGCTCTATCTTTGCTCTTCCTAATTCTCCAGCCTTTCTTAACTCAGTTAATTTCTTTACTAAGTCATTAGACATTATCTGAATAATGATCTGAGCGGTAATATAGGGAGAGATCCCTACAGAAAAGATACTTGCTCTCTTAAACCCTCCTCCCCCGAACAAATTAAGCAATTGAGCTAGTCCAGAGAAAGATTCTGGTCTTCTTGGGTTTATTAGTGGTGCCGTTATATGAGAGCCTACTTGGAAGAGGAAAAGAATAGCACAGGTAGCCAGTAAAGAAATAATAGTTCCCCTATTCTTTGAGAAAAAGGAAGAGGAAGGGGCGATCCCCATCCCTAAAGAGTCTCTCTAATTAATAGAGAAAAAGACTAACACTCTACTAAAGTATTTGGTTTTAAGGTAATTAAAGTACTCTTACTTTGCTTAGCTCACTCAATAACTCCCTTAGAAAAAACATGTGCAGAGATCTTAATTCCCTGTAATGAACACTCATTTCCAATAATCTTTATCTTCTTGTCTCTAGCTTTAAGTAGTCTTAACTTTCTCATCTGAACAAAATCAAACTCTTTTACTTCAGGAAAAAACTCAAATCTTTTAAGAGAGATTGTTTTTATCTCTTCTTTGAAAGCTCTGTGATTGAAACCATACTTTCCTATCTTTCTAAAGAGAGGCATTTGACCTCCTTCAAAACCTAATCTAACGGTACCAGATTTTCTTGCATTTTGTCCTTTAGTACCTCTAGTAGATCTCCCTCCTATTCCACTTCCAAAACCTCTTCCTACTCTCTTTCTTCTTTGTCCTCTAGAGCCTGGGGTGTAAAAGAGATTAGAAAGTTCCATTGTCTATTGAGCTAGTATTTCATCTTCTCCTTCTGTAAGCTCTTCAAGAGTTTTTGGAGGTAATCTAAATAGCTGTTCAAAAGTCTTATCTCTTAATTTTGCAACCATTCTAGGTGATCTTTGAGATAACAAAGCATTAAAGGTTGCTCTCAACATATTGATGGGGTTGTTAGCTCCTAGATTCTTGGAGTATAAGTCTTTATAGCCGGCCAACAATAATAGTTTTTTAATAGAACCGCCGGCAATTATTCCAGTACCTTCTTTTGCGGGTTTTAAGAGAACCTTAGAGGCGTTGTGTTTTCCCAAAAACTCATGATAGATAGTGCCTTTGCTATTCATTGGGACCTGTACAGCAGTCTTAATCGCTTTCTTAGCTGCCTTATTAAAAGCAACTGAGTATTCCCTAGACTTTCCAATGGCAAAACCAACCTTACCTCTCTTATTTCCTGCAGCAACCAATACTCAAACTCTGCTTTGTCTCCCCCCTCTAGTAGTCTTAGAAACTCTCTTTACCTTAATTAATTTTTCTTCAAATTCATTGGCAAAGGTGTTGTATTTCTTGTCATCTTTCTTTTTGCCTTGATCATCTGTCCCAGTAGGTTTAGGTCCTGTAAACTTACTAAACTTCTTGTATTCATAATAAAAGCCTACTGGCTTTTCATCTATTGGGTAACTCATTAGATCTCTATTCCTCCTTCTATAAGTCTCTCTCTAACTTTAGCTAAAGTACCAGTATAAGAGTGATACCCTCTGTCTAAACTCAAAGAGTAAATCTTTTCCTCTTTAAGTCTCTCTAATAGAGAATCTGTTACCTTAAGAAGATTATCTTCTCCTCCTTTCTTAATGCCTAATTGCAGAGATGAACAAGAGAATAACATCCTACCGCTAGCTCAATCTCTAACTAATAAATATAGATGAAGATTGGTTTTCTTAACCCTAAGAATGTGTTTTCTTCCCTCTTTTGATCTAGAAGAGACTCTCTTGGCCCTACGAGCCCGTCTCTTTTGTAATTCTGAAAGACTATCTCTAGAAATTGTGGGCTTTACTTCTTAGATTTTTCAGCGCTCTTACCAGCTTTTCTGATAACTATATCTCCTTCTATTCTAATTCCCTTTAATTTGTAAGGTTCTACAGGTCTTTGCTTTTTAATTAAAGCTGCAAACTCACCCAAAACCTCTTTATTATGAGACTTTAAAGTTAGGTCTTTTCCACTAGAACTTAATTCCATCTCAATATCTTCAGGAATCTTTAGACTGATTTCTTTAGAGTACCCTAAAGCTAATACTAGAGTTTTATCTTTCTTAGTTGCTTTATATCCAGCTCCATCAATAATTAATTTCTTTTCAAAACCTTTAACTAGTCCAATAATCGCCCCTTGAGAAAGAGAGTTTAAAGTACCTTGCATCATATTAGAAAACTTAGAGCTATTAGCCCTTTCAAAGGACAATATAGAATTTTCTAACTTTACCTTTACAACCATTGGGTCGTAATTAATGGTTCTAACCTTATCTCCCTTTGAAAATACTAAAGAGTTGTCAGTAAACTCCAACTTAACCTCAGGGGGAAGGTCCAACTTTCTATTTCCTACTCGAGACATTTTCCCTGACTATCAAATGTAGGCTAAGATTATTCCTCCTAGTCCTTTTTCTCTAGCCTCTTTTTCTCCCATAACTCCTTTTGAGGTAGTGAGTATGACGGTACCAAGACCAGACATAAGAATAGGCAATTTCTTATGTGAAGAGCTAACTACTCTACTAGGTACTGTAATCTTCTTCAATCCAGCAAAAGAAGAAACTCCTCCCTTGTACTTTAGAAATACAGTACTTCTTCTCTTATTGTTTTCTATTTTGGTTACAAATCCTCTAATATAGCCTTCTTGCTCTATTACTCTAAGTATTTCCTCTAGTAACTTAGAAGATCAAAAACTAACTTCTTTCTTCTTCGCTTTAGCCCCTAGTTTTAGTTGGTTAAGTCCGTTAGCTACTAAATCAGTTACCATGAGGCCTTCATAACTCCAGGGATATAACCTCAGCTAGCAAGTTCTCTAAAACATAATCTGCAAAGCATATAGTCTCTAAATACCGCTCTAGCTCTTCCACATCTTCCACATCTAGTATAGGCTCTTGTACTGAACTTAGGAACTCTTTGTTGTTTAAGTATTAATGCTTTTCTAGCCATTAGTTCTTAGCGAATGGACAACCTAATTCAGTGAATAAAGCAATAGAGGCTTCTCTATTATTAGAAGAACACACTAAGCTAATGTTCATTCCCCTCAACTTCTTGACCTTATCATAGTTTAATTCGGTAAATATTATCTGTTCTTTGATACCTATATTTAGATTTCCTTGATGGTCTACAGACTTTAACTTAATTCCCTTAAAGTCTCTGGATCTAGGAAGGGCTACCTTAAACAGTTTCTCAATGAAGGATCACATCCGATCATTTCTAAGAGTTAACTTAAGTCCTATTGGTTGTCCTTCTCTTAATTTGAACTCTGCAATAGAAGCTTTTGAAAAGGTAATTAAAGGTTTTTGAGCAGTAATCAACTCTAGCTCCTTGGCTGAAGATTCAATAAATTGTTTTTCCTTAGCTCCATCTCCACAACCTACATTAATAACTATTTTTTGAAGTCTAGGGACTTGCATTGGAGAACTAAACTCAAACTTTCTCATTAAATTAGCCACTATTTCTTTGTTGTATTTTTCTTTAAGAGTCCAACTAAAGTTATTCATTACTAACTCTTATCTTTCTTAGTATCTCTTGGCATTCTTTCTTTCTTTCCATCTTTAACAACAAAAGAGACTTTATAAACTTCTTTCTTCTTATCAGTAGTTATTAGTGATAGGTTAGAGATATGAATAGCTCTCTCTCTTTCAATCACCCCTCTTCCTTTTTGATATCTTTTGTACTTACCTACTCCTTCTACTAAAGCTCTGTCTTTATCCAAAAGTATTGCTTTAATCTTTCCTTCTTTGCCCTTTAAAGAGCCTCTAGTGACTCTTACTTGATCCCCTTTTCTTAACCTATTCATTAGAGTACAAACTCAGCAATTGAAACTAATTTGTTATATCCCTTCTCTTTTAGCTCTCTAGTTAAAGGACCAAATACCCTAGAACCTAGTAGAGATCCATCATTCTTTAACAATACACAAGCATTCTCATCAAAGCAAATAGTAGCTCCTGACTTTCTTCTTAATTTAGATTTAGTTCTCACTATTAAAGCTTTAAACATATCTCCCTTTTTAACTCCTGAGAAAGTAGAAAGTTTCTTAACAGAGACTAAGACTACATCTCCTATTTCTGCATATCTTCTTCTACTTCCCCCATAAACCTTAATAACACCCACTTCTTTAGCCCCAGTGTTATCAGCTACATTAAGTCTGGATAAAGCCTGAATCATTACTACTCAACCATCTTGGCTTCGGCATCTGACAACAGTAATCATCTCTTTAAAGCTGAATAAGCTCTGGAACTAACTATGCTCACTGTATCTCCTAGTTGTGCGGTGTTATTTTCATCGTGTACGTGCATCTTTCTGTACTTAATTTTTAAGGTACCGTACTTAGGTATTCTATAGAGTCTTCTCACTCTAACTACTGCTGTCTTAGGTCTAATGGCAACTACTTGACCAACTAAGATCTTTCCCTTAACTTTTCTCTTTTGTTCCATTATTTGCTTGCTTTTCCTTTTTTACCTTTCTCCTTTGCTTCTTCTAGTGCAATAAAGTGTGCTAAGTCTTTATTACTAAATTTTTCTTTTCTCTCAGTAAGAATAGTCAATAGTTGGGCAATTGTTCTCCTAGTTATTCTTATTAGACTAGTGTTTTTAAGTGCTCCTTGAGAGAGTTGAAATCTATATTCAACTAACTTAATCTTCAGCTTAAACAACATCTCCTTTAGTTTTTCAGTTTCTAAAGCTCTTAACTCTGTAAGCATTATTTCGCTAATTCTTTAAAAATCACTTCTGTTTTTATTGGAAGTTTGGCCCCAGCTTTATAAAAGGTATTGGAAACTGTTTCTCTATCTAAACCTTCAACTTCAAACAAGATGGTTCCAATCTTTACTGTAGCTACGTAGTGATCTGGTGCCCCTTTACCTGAGCCCATACGAACCTCTAATGGCTTCTTAGTCAATGAAAGATGAGGAAAGACTCTAATTCACATCTTACCTGTCTTTCCAAGCCTCTTAGAGATAGCTATTCTTGCCGCTTCCAGTTGCCTCTCTGTTATTCAGGCCCCCTCTAGGGCTCTTAATCCAGCTGAACCAAAAGAAAGATATCTATTTCCTTTAGCTTTGCCCTCAAAGCTTACCTTATGAGGCTTTCTCCACTTAGTCTTTTTTGGGTGCATAGTCTCAACAACACTAAGTTAGTTTAAATTTCCCTGAATTTATCTCATTAAATAAGGTGTCGACATGTTCCGTAGTTCCAGGAGGCCAGAATCTCTTTCCTTCCATCATCTCCCCCACCTCTTCTAAAGTAAAGCTTCAACCATACTCTTCCAATCTATCTCTTATTGCTCTTCTTAACTGAAAATGTTCCTTATCTCCCTTTTTGATCTCTTGGTAGTCATCCTCAAAACTAACCATTCTTACCTAGTTACCTTGAGCAATTAAGTATCTACCAGTCTCATCTCTATACACTCTAACCTTGTCTGGCATAGGTGCAAAGTAATTACCAAAGTGTAGTCCTCTATTAATTCAAACCTTTACTCCTAGTACTCCATAGGTAGTTCTAGCTATCTTATAGGAATACTCTATATTGGCTCTTAGAGTGGAACAGGGGATTTCTCCTTCTGTACAACTCTCTGATCTAGCCATATCAGCTCCATTTATTCTTCCAGAGATCTTTATTCTTATTCCCCTAGCTCCCGAGTACATAGCTTTCTTGATAGTTCTCTTCATAGCTAGTCTAATAGGAGCTCTATCTTCTAGTTGTTCTACTACTTCATTAGCTATAACAATAGAACTAACTCCTGGATTCTTTAGTTCTAGGAAAATTAACTCAATTTCTCAATTCTCTCTCTTCCTATAAGTTAGTTTTTTAAGTAATCTCTCTAGTCTCTCCTTTTCTTCTGGTAAGTTATATAGCCCTATTTCTATTAGATGAGCTGTAACTCTTATAGTTCAAACTCCTTGTAAGTCTACAAATCTATCGATCTCTACTTGTGCTAATACTCCGTCTTTACATTCTTTCTCAATTAGCTTTCTAATCTTTTCATCTTCTAGTATTCATCGAGCTGCACTCTTTTTGTCCGGTGCATTTCATCTAGAGTTTCAGTTCTTATTGAAACCTAGTCTTACTGAGTTTGGATTACACTTTTGACCCATATCTATACTCCTGTTTTTTCTTCTTCTTGAATATATTCTTCTATCTTTTTAGTACTTAGCTCTGCCCCCTCTTCTACCTTAGATAAAGATGATTTGTCTTTTCTTGATACTTTATCTTTGGTCTCCTCTACTAAGGTTACAGAAAGATTAGTCAATCTATGAGCTCTTAAATCTGTTCTTCCCTTCGCTCTATAGAAACTTCTCTTTAGTTTAGCTCCTTTAGTTGCTGTGCATTCTTCTACCTTAAGACTATCCCCGCTCATAGCATAATTATTAACTGCATTAGCTGATGCCTCTAACAATAACTTAAAGAGCATCTTAACAATCTTTCTCTTGTCTATTGAATGAAGTATCTTGTAGGCCTCTGAAAGGGGCTTTCTCTGAATTAGTTTGCAAACATGTACAGCCTTAGAGGGGGAAATTCTAAGATTTCTATGTTTAACCCTAACTTGTTGTTGCATAACACCCTCTATTTCTTCTTACCTGTTTTAGCTAAGGTGTGTTGTTTAAAGACTCTAGTGGGCGCAAACTCTCCTAACTTATGTCCCAACATGTACTCATTACATTGAACAGGTACAAAGGCTCTACCGTTATGAACTAAAAAAGTTAAAGAAAGAAACTCAGGATAGATAGCACTATTTCTGGATCAAGTCTTAATTGCCTTCTTTTTTTCCTGTTGTTGCATCTTCATAGCTTTCTTTAACAAGCTAGGAGAGACATATAATCCTTTCTTAGAACTTCTACCCATTATTTCTTAGCATTTCTAGATTGAACAATAAATCTATTAGAGTATCTCTTATGTGATCTTGTCTTAACACCTAAGTGTCTCTTCCCTCAAGGAGTTCTAGGGGCATCTCTACCAATAGAACATCTTCCCTCTCCACCTCCGTGTATGTGATCATTGGGGTTCATTGCTACACCTCTAACAGTTGGTCTTACTCCTAACTTTCTATTAGTTCCTGCCTTTCCTAATCTAACTAAGTTATGGTCTACTGCAGAAAGCTGTCCAAGGGTTGCTTTAGCTTCATTTAATACCTTTCTTATTTCCTTAGAAGGTAACTTAATAATGGTATATTTACCAGTTAGATCTTTTCCTAGTATTTGAGCTTGTGCTCCTGCAGACCTAACCATCTTCCCTCCTTCTCCTGGCTTTAACTCTACATTGTGAACCATCATACCTTCTGGAATAATACCAATAGGCATACAGTCTCCTATCTTTAAGCTAGTTCTATTGTTACTAGATAACACTCTATCTCCTTCTTTAATACCTTCTGGAGCTAGTATATATCTTTTCTCTCCATCTACATAGTGTACTAGTGAGATAAAGCAAGTTCTGTTGGGATCATACTCAACAGTAGCTATTCTTCCTAGTATGTCTAACTTATCTCTCTTAAGGTCTATTATTCTGTACTTTCTCTTATTTTCTCCCCCTCTGTGTCTTACAGTAATCTTTCCCGTATTGTTTCTTCCTCCATGTTTTTTTAATGGGGTTAAAAGAGGTTTGTGTGGTTTATAGTGGGGAGTTAAACATTTGTTGTAGTCAATGGTTAGGATAACTCTTTTTCCAGAGCTTCTAGGTATTGTTTGTTTAATAGGCATAAGAAGTTATTGTTATTTCTTCTTCTTTCCTTTGTCTTCAGTTAAAAATTTTCAACACTTCTCAAGATTATTGACATTTATATCTTTTTGTTTTTGTGATCTTTGACTTGGATGGGGTTCTAGGAAACCAAACCCACAGTAGTCATTATCTTGTTTTTTTAGGAAATTCTTTCATTCTTTATTAACTCTTTTTTTTATTCTGGTATCGAGATTTTGTGAGTTACTTTCTCCATTCTCTATAGTGTCATCACTGTTTTCTGTTTCCTTATCTTCTTCAAACTTAGTTTCTTTCATTAAGGCACAAATTTCTTCATCAAATAAACATCTTTCTCCAAAGCCAACTCCTTCACCCTTAGCTTTCTTAACTTGTGAAGTTGGAATCTGAGTGGCTAAGGCATAAGGTCCCATAACTACAGAACCTCCAATCAAGAATGAAGAAAGTATCTGCTTAAGCATCTTATTAGGTTAGTTTAAGGGGCTATTCTTTCGAGCCTTCGGAATCCTCCTTAACTTTTTCTTCTGATAATTCTTCAATAGTATCTGCCTTTATTGTTTCACTATCTTTTTTGGCTTTTGATTTCGGCTTCTTCTTCGGTTGCTCTTCTACCTTTATTTCCTCAGCTTCCGCTTCTTTAACTTCAAGTGCTAATGGTTCTGCTGGTTCGACAACCTTAGTTTCTTCGGCCTTCATAGCTTCTAGTTCTTTTTCTATTAGCTCGGAGTCCCCTTCTAATGCCCTCTTAAGTGCTAAAAAGTCTTCTCTTAATAAAGACACATAAGCTATCTTTTTTGCTTTAGTGAAATTTTTTCTACTCTTTTGAGTAACTCTTGCCCTCTTAGGATGCTTTATCAAAGTGTTAACAGCTAATGCTCTAACTCCAAAGAAAGAGTGAAAAGCTTTCTTAATCATTACCTTATTAGCATTCTTGTCCACTAAGAAAGTTAGGACAAATTTATTAGTAGAGGGAGAGGCACTCTTCTTATTGAAGTAAGGTTCTTTAATTACTTCTATTAATTCCATTTGGAAAGATAATCATCCTTAAACGATTGAAAGCCATTACTACTAAAAGCAATTAAATCTGCCTTCATTAACTGTCTTATTGATAAAGCAGATATTCTTGAAACCACCAAATTATCAATATTTCTGGCCCCTAATACTAATTGCTCTGTTTTATCTTTGACTAATAACAGTAAGTTCTTTGACTTTTCCATTTGTCTAGAGGCACTTACTGAAGTAAAGAAAGAATAAACAATCTTTGTTTTATTTTCTGGATGGCTTTCTAGTTTCTTTTCTGAAATAGCTATTACCTTACTATTAAGCAAAGCATCTGTTCAACAAGATCTAACAGCTAATGCTTTAACTCTCTTATTTACTTTCTTATGGTGGTTTACATTATTTCTTGGTCCAAAAGTAGTACCTCCTCCTACGAATTGTGGGTTTCTTCTAGACCCTTGTCTTGCTCTACCAGTATGTTTTTGTCTATAAGGTTTCTTCCCTCCACCAGAAACTTCTCCCTTGGTTTTAGTGTGTGGTCTTGCTAGTCTACTGGATTGAGCTTCACTAACAACTGTTTGGAAGATGGCATCAGGATAATAGAATTCTGCTTCTCATTCTGGTGATATATCTGAAATAGATACAGATTGTTCTATTGTTCCATCGAGAAGGTATATCTCAATTGAAGGTTCTCTCATCATAAGCTCTAGCTTTCTTTAGTAGAATTTTTAACTAATAGTTTTTCAGGAACTAAAGGTTTTGCCTTATGTAAAGATCTAACTCTAACTAAAGACTTCTTTCTTCCTGGAATAGAACCTTTAATAGCAATAAGAGATTTATCTGTATCAATATAGAGAATCTTTAAGTTTCTGATAGTACAAGTTTCATGTCCCATATGTCCAGACATCTTCTTTCCCTTTCAAACCTTTTGAGGAGATCTTCCCCCTCTACCTGTTTCTAGAGATCCTTGGAATCTATGGGGATAACCAGATCCATGGGTTTTTGGGCTAGTTGCAAAGTTCCATCTTTTAATGGCACCAGTAAAACCCATTCCTCTAGTAATTCCCTGTACCTTAATCTTTTCTCCTTCTTGAAAAAGACTGTGAAACTCAACAAGCTCTCCTACTTTATATTCTTTTTCTCCATCTCATTTAAGTTCTGTTATCTTTCTTCTTAAAGGTAAAGAGTTCTTATTGAATTGACCTTGTACAGGTTTAATTAATTTTCTGGATGGACATTCTTCTCCCACTCCCACTACTAAAGAGTTGTATCCAAACTTATCTTTTGTCTTTACCTCTAAAACTTGTAAAGCTACTGGTTTTAAGAAAGTTACAGGTAAACTGGTGCCGGATTCATTGAAAATACTACTCATTCCAATTTTTTGGCAAATGACTTCTCTATACATTGTCTACTCAACTAATTAACTAGAGATAGTCTTAAGTCCAAAGAAGCTGGTAAGCTTGTTCTTTGGAATTCAGAAAACAACTGACTATCATATTGAGAGATCAAAATAAGTCTTCTGTGTTCCTTCTTTTGAAAGTGTTCCATAGAAGGTTTATTAACGTGTGGAGACTTTAATACTGTGTATAGCTTGGTTTTAGTAGGGAGAGGAATAGGACCCTTTATGGTAGAGTTGTGTTTTAATGCAAGTGCCACTATTTTCTTTACTCACTGATCTAATAGTCTGTAATCAAAAGAAACTAGCTTAATTTTCAAAGTAGTAGACATAAAAAACTCAACAAAGAGATATTATTGAAATTGGTACCTAAGCCGGATTAGTTTAGTGGTAAAACGGCTCAATGGTAATGAGCTGAGAAGTGTTCGATTCACTTATTCGGCACCACATTATCTTTAAAAGATCTCCCTACCTAGTCTAGCTAAAAGAAGCTAGGACGGTAACTTAAATTCAACAGAAGCTCCAACCCCTTCAAATTTAGACTTAAGTTCATCAAATTGTGAGGCAGGAATATCTGCTTTCACTAATGCAGGGGCACTGTCAACTATCTTCTTAGCTTCCATTAATCCTAAAGCAGTTAATTCTCTAACTAATTTAATAACTCCTATCTTGTTTCCTCCTACAGTAGTTAACCAAAGATCTTTATTTACATCTGCTTTGTCTTCTGCGGATTCATCACTAGATTTAGAGGAAGCAGGTCCTGAAGAGAAATTAGCCACACTAACTTTAAACTCGCTTTCTAATCCTCTAATTAATTCGTTTAGTTCTAGTACACTAAATTCTTTAATTTGATCTATTAAGTTTTGAGTCTTTTCAGTTAAATTGGTCTTTTGTTCTTCTGACATAACAAGCTAATTAGAATTAAAGTCTTAATACTAAAGATTAAGTTTAATGAATCTCTATTTCTCAGAGATTCTCTTTAGTAGAAATAACAAAGAAAGAATAGGAGTAACTAGCAAGTATGATAGCTTAGCATAGGCATCTTCTTTCTCAGATCAAGAAGGAAGATATTCCTTTTGTTTCTCAGTTAATAAATGGTTATCACAGTAAACAACTCCTAACTTAAGCAACTTATATTTCTTAACTAAATCACCAAATAGTTTTAGAGAGGCAATCTTCTCTGAATTAACTATTAGTACTAAGTTTTGACCACTTAGTTCTATAGGAGAATCAATAATGGTACTAAGAGCTCTTCTTAGTACATTATTAGAAACAAATTTGATCTCTCCTCCATGTTTCTTAACTTCCTTTCTTAATCAATGAGCAGACTTAACTCCTAAAGCACTATAGTTGAGACTTACAAAAGAGTTAGACTCTTTTAGTTTCTTTGAGAGTTGAGATACTTGTTCAGCCTTAATAGAGTGATACTTTCTCATATTTCTTTAAAGACTTAAAGTATCTGACTTAAATATAAATAGGATACTAAGGGTTTATTCTAACCCTTATATAGATATTTGAGTAGAACTGTAGGTAGCTTCTCAACTAACTATCTTATTGTAGTTTAGTTGAGTAAGAGGAAAGTCCATGCTTGCATAGTCTGAGATGACTATAGTGATTGTGTGAGTATATAAAAGATAAAACTCAACGGCTAGTCTGACTAGTTGATGGCGGAGAACCTTTCTAAATAAGCTTTACAGCTTACATGAGTAATTCTTTGTAAAGTGCCACAGAGACGAGCTCTATAGAAATATAGAGTGTGAAACGAGGCAAACCCCGCAAGCAAGAAACCTAAATTATTGGTGAGGGAACTTAAGCAAAGGAAATGAACAATGCTTAGGAATCAATTATTTGATTAGATTAATTACCTACTTTGACAGAACATGGCTTATTGTTCTATTCAGAATTCTTTTAAGGCTTTAGGGTAAATCTAAAGTATCCTAACTATTTATTTGAATTAAAGATCTTGTTCTCAAGCAGGGGGCTGTGATCCATTATCTGGAACTTTACAAATTAACTTATAGTTTCCAGCTCCTTGTGGTTTAGAGATCTCACAATGTTGATCTGGGAGAAATTCTTTATCACTTCCTCATTTACTTAGTCAATGAGGTGGAGTAAGTAAGTTTTTGCTTGTTCCATTATCAAGTTGCATTTGGGCACTATAAGAATACTTGTGAGTTAAGCTCTTGACTTTATTTAGTCTTTCTTTAGTATCGCTGTTTCTTAGAGATCAATCATAGTGATAAAAGACAGGTTTGTTTGGAGTTTCAGTCTTAGCGCAAACAAATAAAACAGCATTAGCTCTCAATCCCCCTAAAGCAACACATCCATCATAACCAGTTTCTCCTTTTTCTTCTAATAACTTCTTAATGTTTTGGTTTTGAGTTCCCCCCCCAGTACGAAATATACGTATTGGTTGTTCTTTTTTATCACTTGCTAAAGATAGGGGAATAATAGAAATAACACCTAATCCGGAAAACCCTTGCAAAGTTTTTATTAGAAAAGACATTAGTTAAGAAAGCAAAGTGTCTTTATTTTTGAGTTCTTGTGGGTAAAAAATTAAGAGCAAATTTTCCTATATATAAATAACTAAACCCTTTAGTGGTGGGAAAAAGAAATGACAAAAAAATGCAAAAAATTAAGGTTTTTAGTGCGAAGCGCAGAAAATTGCTTTTGGTTTAACCTTGGTTCCCCATTTTAAGCCAACTGAATCCGCGATTTTTATATCACAAGTCTTTCTTCCTCCTATTCGTTTACAATTGTCTAGTTTGAATTTAACGTCAGTAACAGGTTTTTCTCATGAATCATGTTCACTATTCCCAGTTCCATAAGTTCATTTTGTAACCTCAAATGGTTTTTCATTACACCTAATGTCGTCATCAGCATAGTTTTCCCCCTCCCCTCGACCAGTACTACCAAACTTAGTAGTTCCAGACTTGTAAACAGTTAGTTGTCAAATGTGCTCGGTTCCTCCCGCCCTTCCACCTCTATAATCCTGAAGTTGCATTGTCTCATCAAAATTAATTGTCTTACCAGAGTAATAGTCTTGGCCTTTTAAATAGAGATCCTTATTTTCCCCTTCTGTTGGTTTTTCTCCAACATCACTCTTAAAGGCTGGCGAACGGTAAAGATAATTTTTTATATTCCTTTCATTTCAAAAATTTCTCGTCTAATCGCTTTATCAGTGTCGACCAAATAGTAAGGAATATCAGTAACAGGTTTTTCTCAATCCTCTGTGCTCCCCATATTAGGTTCTGTAATCTCAAAGACATCTTTTCTATTGCAATTAATGGAATCATCGCCATAATTCCCTCCATCAGCACCACTTAGTTCACCAAGTTGAGTTGTACCAGACTGGAATCTTTTTAGCTGTCAACGATGCTCACCTTCTCTTCTCGCATGACCATCTCCAATAATCTTTTCATCAAAATTAACTGCTTTCCCGCTATAGTCGTAGCCTCGGCCTTTTAAATAGAGATCTTTCGTTGTTTTTTCAGGCTTGATTCTAAGGGTGTAAAAATTTTTATTTTTAAAACAATTTGTATCCGCGATTTCTATATCACATTCTCTTCTACCTCCCGCATTACTACACTTATCTAGTTCAAATTTCACTTTAGTAACATCCCCATTTCACTGATCTCTCTTACTGCCCCTTTTTCTAGTCGACTCAAATACATTTCTTTTATTACACATAATATTGTCCTCACCATAGGCAGCTCCATGACCAGAGCTTATTTCACCGATACGTATCCCTCCTGACTCAAAAACAGTTAGTTGTCATCTATGTTGAATCTGTCCCTGAGTCTGTCTTAAATCATCTTCCAACCTAAATGTCTCATCCAAATTAACTGGCTTCCCACTAGAGTCGTAGCCTTGTCCCTTTAAATAGAGATCATCCTTCGCACCATCACTAGGAGCATTTTCTTTCACATCACTCTTAAAGGCTAAAGATACATTGATACGGGATTTGGATCCGCTAATGTGGAATGTGGGGAAGAAAATTTGCTTCTTTATTTTTTGGATTTTTAATTCAAAATGAAATCCTATTTTGATTTGCTTGATTTTTTTGATGACTCATTGAATACTTTTTTTGATGTTTTGTAGATTCATTATTTAAGGTCTTTTTCTAAAAACAATATCTATTTAATTTATTTTATCAGATGAAGAGAGTACAGAAATTTGAAAATAAAATTTCTTGGAAAAATTCCCAAAAACGGGCTATAAATTAGCCTGAAACCGCTATTAATTAATCCAAATTCAACTATTCAAAAAGAATTAAGTAATAAATAGAAAATAGATGTCTTTATTAGCTAAGCTAGGTACCCTTGGTTTCGTTAGTTCGGGCATAGGTCTCCCTATCACCTTTGCGCTTCGGATCGGCTGTGGCGATCCGAAGGTAGCTAAAACATGGACCAGATGGGTAACAGGGTTCCCATCTCTCTATTGCAGCGGATCCAAATCCCGTATCAATGTATCTTTAGCCTTTAAGAGTGATGTTGGAGAGAACCAAACAGCAAGGTAAAATAAAGATCTCTATTTAAAGGAACAAAGCTACGATTCTAGTGGGAAGCCAGTTA
>NZ_QKVO01000007.1 GCF_003265155.1 Mycoplasma wenyonii
AATATCTTGCTGGAACTCATCTTCAGAGTCATAAAAATTGGCATAAGGATTTTGAATCCAAGGGCCTCAACTTTTAGTATCAAATTCTTCTCTTGAATAATTATTAGGATTCTTATGAATACGAACCGTTCAATTACTTCACCCAATTCAATCAAGAGATTGTGATACTGTTGGTAGGGTTGAGTGAGAAGAGGATTGAGTTTCTTGTCTCTTTATTTTCCCAATACCTAATTGTTGCATTTGAGAAGAAAGTTGTGATTTAAATTCATTCAATTTAGCGTATAGGTTGTAAATTACCTTTAAGGAGTTTCTTTGTTCTTTTGATAATTGTGGCACTTCATTATTATGTGTTCTTGTTTGATGTTGACTCTTAGTTCTATATCACTTTTGTATCTGTGATTTCACTGATTGAAGGTTTCGGAAATGATATTTTCTTGTTGATTCAGGTTTTAAAGATAGAGAATCAAAGCGAGAAAAAGCTTGACTACCTATGCCAAAAATCTTTTCTCATTTTGTAATTTCTGAAGAAATATCTTTAATGATTGGAAGAGCACTTTGTTTAGGATAATCCAAAGATGTATCTAATTTAATATCTGAACTTTTCTGTTCTAATTTGATGTCAGATAATTGAATATTGTCTTTAGGAAGGTTTATATCTATAAAGTTTGAGTTTGGTAGAACTAGCTTTAAATCTTTTTCTTTCTTGCGCGTCTCTTCTTTAAGTCAGAATTGCCCCCCCCATTGTGAAATCCCTTCTAATGGCTTAAAGACATTTCAATTAATCCCTACAGTAGGCAAAACTGATCCATTTATTATTAAAAAGCCTAATCCACCAAGTCCCAGCTTTAATCTTCTAGACAATTAAAGAAAAAATGCTGAGATCAACTCTCTTTAAATAAATTATTCATTTAAAAATTGAATTCCTGTTACTTACTTAATAATTAATTACATATGAAAGGATTTATTAATTATCTTCTTCCTTTTACCATTGGTTCCGGCTCAATTGTTGGTTACATAGTTTGAAAGAATAAGGGACAGGAGCTATCGCCCCCCCCGAGCTCAGTAACAAATAATCTAGTTAACTTACAACAAAACGAAGAAGAAACAGAAGAATTAAAGCAACAAACTAAAAAACAACAAATTAGAGAGGAGGCGAATAAAGCTTTTCAAAAGATAAATGACTATTCATTTAGATTGTTTTCTCCTTGTGGAATGGGTACAGCCTGAATACTAGACTATCAACTCCCTGAAGAAGGTCACTATCCAACAGTATGATACATCGCTACAGTTGCACATACAATCAGAAGATTTAGATTTCTTGACAATACATATCAACAAGCTTTGCCAATCTCCATAGAAAACACTAATAATCTGAGAAAAGAAATTCAACAACAAGACTTCTCGAAATTATCTCTTTATGGTAATTGAGAGAAAAACTGTGAACTATCTGCTAAACAAGGATATTTTGATTTCAATATTTCTAGACAAGAGAATGGAGAAGAATTACAAGCAGAGTTTGGGGCTATACATAACAACAAAGTAAAAACTCCAAAACTTTTCTATACCTCAATAGACTTATGAGAAGCTAATCCTTCTCTAAATATTCCTAGAAATAACTACAAAGATTTTGCTGTACTAGAAATTGAATTCAATGATGAGGAATATGCAAAGAAAGTCACTGGTAATTTTGCAGAGAAATATCCAATCTCTGCAACTAATGCACTTAATATATTTAGTGGTCCTTTGGACTCTAGATATTCTTGAGAAGAAATTGATAAATTAGATGAAAACTTTTATAATTTAGCCTATCCTTCAAAGCCAAAATTATTCAATAAATACAACTACACCGTTGCATTTGATGAAGAGAAAGCGGAAGCTTTCAAACTATCCAATGATCCTAAGAATTGATACAAAACTACAGATAAGAAACTAAATGGACATGTTGCCTCTAAAGGTTTATGAGAATTTAAGTGAAATGGAAAAGAAAAAGTAGATATAGGGTATCACTATTTACTAAAGATTGATAAAGAATTAAGAATGGGTGTAGGGGCCTCAGGAAGTCTCTATGCAGATAAAGAAGGAAATGTATTGGGCATTCATGGTGGAGGAGAATTTTGAGGAGAGCATTCTTTTGTGATTCCTCTTAGATCAAATGGAATTTCTCTAGAAGGAACAATACAAACTCCCAAATACGACTTAATATTGGGTTCTAAAGGTCAAACTTCTTCTTATAGAGAGCAAATAGAAAAATACAACAAGAATACTTGATTAAGAGCTAGAGAATGAAAACACAAGTCTTAAAGTCTTTCGAGTTATAGAACTATAAAGCTTTTTTATTATTACTTATTTATAAATTTGGTCTAAATTATCAGTTTTCTTATGACTGAGTTCACAGGAGATAAATGTTTTTCGAGCTATTTGGTTTAGTTAATTTAACTCTGGCAAAAACTTTTCTCTCTTCGTCAAGGCTGTCGTCTTCATAGTAATTTCATTTAGCAGAAAGTAGAGAATTATCAGTATTTACAAACGACTTCCCTGAAAAAGTGAGCAAAAATGGTCAATCTTCATATTCGGAATCATAATCTGTGGATGTATCTTCATCTTCTTCTTTCACCTTAATCTCCAATTTTTGACCATTGCCTAAGTCTTGTCTCTTAAAGATGGATTTAGGAAATGCTCCTTCTCATTGATTGGGAATATTACCTTCTCTTGCCACTCCCATTCTTGTGTTGTCACAAGATACTGAATAGTATTCTGTTTCATCTTGTTTTGCTACTTCAAGAATTTTCTTTAAAGGATCAATAATTATGCAATTTCCTGTCGTTGTTTCTTTCTCTTTTGCCAATTGTTCTTGAGTTTTTAAGTCGGGGTTATCTTGTGAGGCTGAAGTGTGTGTAACTGTTGTTCCTCTAGAATCTATAAGGTTTTGGCTTTCTTGATGGGCGTGTTCCGATCCTTGAACAACTTGCTGAGAATGATCTGAATAACTGGTAGGAGAAGATAATTCTATTCTTAATAGTTGAGTTTCTTGTGTAGCTACGTTTGACTTTGTAACTGCAACATATGTTCCTCCTGCAACTCCAGCTACTGAAACAGCTACACCCAATCCAACAAGAACCTTAACTAAACCAGTCATGATCTATTAATTACTCTGACAAAATATAAAAATTGTCAGTGATACTTGACTTACTTAGATTAACCACGTAAAGTGTCACATCATCTTGTTCTTCTTCGTCTTCTTCTCTAGTTACAACAGCGCTTCCCCATTTACCTGTTAAAGAATTTTTTAAAAACTTCCCGCTAATGAAAATTGTTTCATAAGGCTCAAATTCTTCTCCATCTTCAGTATCTTCAGCCTGATAAGAAACGTCACTTAGCTCATCCGATATTTCACGAACATCAATTTTTATCTTTGTATTTTCTATCAAACTTCTAGTTCCTTCTGTTAGAAGACTTGTAGGAAAGAAACCTTTTCATTTACGCAACATAGAGTATTCATCCACACTATCGCTTTCACAAGTTATAGAAATATAGGAAGAAGAAGTTAAAGGAGGTAATTTTTTAAGTATCTTTTCTGAAATTTTCATTACTGTACAGTTTCCTTCCGGTTCGGCTGGTGATAGCGTTTCTTCTAATGGTCTAGTTTCTTCAAGGCTAGTCGCTTCCATTCCTAAAGATTGTGCTTGTAAAAGATCTTCACTTGTTGTGCCTGAATGGCTGGCGTCTTGTAAATTAACTGTTTCATCGTGACTTAATTGTGAAGGAATAGAAGATGTGGGTTCCATTGCCGCAGGTCCAGATAGTGCATCTGGTTTATTTTGATGTGTAGATGTCAAAGTTACTGGGCTACTTGAATTGGTTTGACTAGAAGAGGAAAGGGGAATGCCGATAGCTGTTCCTCCAGCCCCCGCAACAATAGCAGAAAGAGCAAATTTAGAAAACAATCCTATAACTTTATTTAGAAAAACTTCCCTCTATTACTAACTGATTAAGTTAGGTAAGTAAGGTACACATAATTAACTGAATTAGGTTTGTCATCTAGTCTAACTTTGTAAACTGTTTCATCTCCAGTTTCTTCTACTACTTCTGAACTTCACTTACCAACAATAGAAGAGGAAGTTAAAAATCCTTCACTTTTAAATGTTGTTTCGTATATTGCTTCTTCAGGATCTTCTTCATCTTCACTGATTAATCCTTCATTAACTTCAATATTGAACTTTCTTTCCAAATGGAAGGCTTGCGCCCCTCCTTTAAACAAAGTTTCTGGAAAAAATCCATTTCATTTAGTTAACACTGACTCTTCACCTCCATTATTTCGGCAAGAGAAAGAAACATACTTGTAGTCTATAGGTAATTTACTAATAACACTTTCCTCTCCATTAACTACTCGACAATTACCTGTCTGTTCTTCTTTGCTTAGTTCTAATTCTTTAACAGTGTGTTCAAACTCAGAGTGAAAGGTTGATGTTTCTCGATCTATTTCTTGTTGCGGTTGTAATTCAAGCAGACTTGAATTTTCTGAGTTATGGGTTCTTTCAGTTACTGTAACTGTTGATGGGGCGGAAGATAACGTATCTCTTACTTGTTCTTGAGAAGAAGAATTGTCGACTGTTGAACTGCTTGAAACAGGTTGATTTTGATTATTAGAAGTAATTCCAAGTGCGGATGTGCCACCCACACCCGTAATAGTAACAGGAAGAGCAAACTTTAAGAAAGCCTTAATCACTTTAGTGGAAGACCATTCTTATGACAATCAATGAAGATAGAACTTATCTGCAGATTCTGAACCGGTTAATGTAACTTCGTAAACAGGATCATCAGAATCACTTACTCCGGAAACAATCTTGCCTCCTCATTTTCCGATAACAGAAGTAGTAAATTGTTCGCTACTAAAAACTGCTTGATTTGTCGGGGCCTCAAGATCTTCTGTTACAACATCCTGAAGTTCTTCTTCTTTAACTCTGATATCAAACTTACTTCCTTTAATGAATAATTCAATACTTCTTGCCAATAATTTTTCAGGCAAAAAACCTCTTCAATTAGTTAAAGCGGAATCAGAACCTCCGGCATTTTTGCAAAGAACTGAAATGTATTGAGTTTCTTGTGGTAGATGGTCAATAACCTTTTCTTTTCATCCATCCTCTACCTCACAATTCCCTTCCCCCTTAAGGTTTTGGGCTAGTGTAACTTGCTTTAATGTGGATTGCAGTTGTTTTTCTGGGGAATGAGAAGATAAAGTTGAAACTTCTACAGTAACTTGTGGGCTATCTGCTTGTTCACTTCTACCTATAACAGGATAATCAGAATGCTTATTAACTTGTGTTTCTGCTCTTTCTACCCCTAAACCTGCCCCTAACTCTTGTAGGTGTAAAGGAGTTTTGCTGTTAGAAGTTGTTTGAAATTTGGAAAAGATACCAAGAGCCGCGCCCCCCCCAGCTGTAACCGTAGTGGCGGTTGCGATGGCTAACTTTGCAAAGAGAGACATTGCAAATAAATTACCTCAATCATTTTAGAGATATTTAAGGTGAATTTATTTGAATTTGTTTGCTGTAAGACTTAGAATAAAAAATTACTTAAGATTAAGAATCCTCAAGACTTAACAATAAATCTTGTTTAGCTCAAATCTAGCATTATCAGGATTAGCTTTAGGGGTCATTGGGTGTGTATCTTCTCCCTTGATTTATCCATATTTCTCGACTGGGGGGGGCATTAAAGATATTGTTACTAATACGGAAATTAAACAAGTAACTCAAGAGCCCTCTGTAAAGAAAGAAGTACCTAAGATAGTCAAGACTTTTAGCATGGCGTTAACCGATAATGATGTGGACAATGGAGTATATGCGAAAGTAACTCTGGAACAAGAAGGAGATAAGAAAACATGGAATGTAAGTGAGGTTACTTGAAGGGGCGCAAGATGGCAAAACAGCTGAACTTTGCACTATGACGATGTAACGCGCGAATATACCTTCACCGATAGAAGTTGAACTAATTGAAATGCTCCTTGTTATGGGACTGGTCTAGGATGAAAGAGCTCTATAGCTTGCTTATTACACGGGAAAGTAACTTCGCAATATAAAAACACTTGAGAAAAGGATTTCCTTAAGGTGAAATTAGATGGTTGAAGAACCAAGTGATTGACAAGAAGAGGTTATTGATTTAATGAAATGCCTGATTATTTAGAACGTTGCAATAGAGCCACTATTACTGAAAAGCCAGATACTAATTTAGAAGTGTCTATACACTGTAAGGATGTGACACTTTATAAAACATTTAAAAACCCAGAAGAAACCGGAAGTACTCTTAGTAAATAAATTGTTTATTGATTTTCTTAAAACAACAAATTAGAGCGGCATTCCTTCATAAAATGAAATTACCTATAAAATAAAAGGACCTTTAGATGTTTAATTTGTCTTAAGACATGTTAGGAGGTAGCAGACTACTTCAAGGTTTAGCTTTTGGGATTATAGGTTGTGCAATGGTTCCATTAACAAAATCTTCTTTTTTCACTGGGGGGGGCATTAATCCTTCTAATGAAACTATTTCAAGCACCACACAAGTAACACAACAAGAAGGGAAACAAATAACTGCTCCTAAACGAGATACATTTGTAAAGTTATTACTTGCAGGAACTAAAGTTGAAGATGGATTAGTTGCTGAATTATCTCGAGAAAATAAAGAAGATAGTCAATGAAAAGTGGGTAAGGTAACTTGGCGAGGAGAAAGTTGAAATCGTAATTGAACTCTATATTCCGATGATACTAATGGGGAATATACTTTTACTGACAAGACATGATATGAACTTAGAAGTGGATGTTATGCGCAAGCACGTTCTTGAAAGGGCAATAAGGTTTGTGTTACATACGGTAGAGTAGCAGGAAATGATAAGAAAAAATGGACAGATAATTTTCCCAAAATTAACCTAAAAGGTTGAGTTACTTTATCTAGAGGTGGGGGGTATAGCGTAAACACTTATCTCGACAACATAAGTAACTGTTCATTAAAAACGACAGAAAGCAAGACAGGTGGAAATAAATTAACAGTAACTATAACTTGTGATAAAGGAAGATTAACTAAAACTCTAAATGATTCAGATTTTTCAACGATGACAATTGAAAAAAATTAAAGAGGTTTTCTGATAAATAGATTTTTAAAAGAGACTTTTTTTCTTAAAACAGTAGAAATACTTGCAGGTCATAGTTTCTTTCTTTACCTCATATCCTTATCTGACTTACTAAAAATAAACTAAAAAAGTTATTATCAAGCATGCGCGATTTTGGATTATGTATTACATTAATTTCTTTTGTTAGAGTCTTTATTTTTGTACCTTTAATTTCAAACACATTAACTACAGATAGTATTGAAGAATGATAAGAAAGATGGACAAGAAGCAATTGTTTTAGGGATTAAAGAGAAAAGGGGAAAAGAGTGAAAAAAGTGATAGCTTCAAGTTTTATGAGATGAATCAACAACTATATTGGTTTCAAATACTAACAACCATAGCGGTAAAGGATTTGGTAGTACTGTTATTCTCTCAAAAGAAACTAATGGAGTGTATTAATAAGAAAGAAATTTTTAAAAATAGAAAATGGAGCGGAAACAACAGGATCAGAAATTCAAATTTATTTGGTCTCTTGTAGAGTAATGGATGATTTAAAAGCATGTGATATTAAATTGGCTAATAACAGCCCTTTTATTGAAATAATCTCAAATCCAAAATTACTTTTTCGGAGGAAGAGGAAAAAAATCTGAATTTCTGAAAATTTGAACAAATATATCTCTTAAAATCTAGAAACCTTTGGTGTTTTATTTTTTCTGTAAATCTTGTTAGCTTCCAATCTAATGCTTTCAGGATTAGTTTTGGGAGTTATTGGTTGTGTGCCTATGCCCCTTATGTATTCCAATTCTATGGCTGGGGGGGGCACTGAAAAAATAATTGAAACTGTTACATCTCGTCCATCACAATCTAATCTATTACAACAACTAACACCTGCAGTTAAAAAAGAAGAGTTTCCGGAATTGCTCAAAACTATAAATCTTTTGTTGGCGGGAACAAATAATCAAGATGGAATAGTTACACAATTATCTTTGTATCAAGAAAAAAATGGAAATAAGAGATGAGATGTAAATAAGGTTACTTGACGGGGAACTCAATGAAAAAATAATTGAACTTTGTTTTACGATGACAATACTGGAGAATACATTTTTTCTGACAAAGATTGAATAGAAAAAGGAGATAATACTTGTTGGGGTCAAGCGAGAAAATGAAATACTTACAAAGTCTGTTTATCTCATGGGGTAGTTTTGCCAAAATATAAAGAAATTTACAGAGATAAATTTCCAAAGATTAAGTTAAGTGGATGAGGAGTAAAATGGTCAAGATATTGATGATACAGCGCGAAAAAAATGCCTAACTATCTGGATTATTGCGAAAATGTAAGTGTCGAGGAGAGAAATAACAGTGATTTAGAGATAACTATTGGATGTAAGAGTTCAACACTTCAAAAAATATTTAAGAATACAGAAATTAGTGATGTTTCACTTAGTAAATAATTAATTTGTTGAACTAATAAGTTTATTAAGAGTTGGCTATGCAGAGAGTTATTTAAGTCATGCTTGTTAATTCAAAACTCGTTATGGGAATACTGACTTTAGCTGGATTAGGAGTTCCTTTCTATTTATTGACTGGAAGAAAGTGTTCTTTGGTAAGAGCCAATGAATTACAAAAAATCTCATTAAATGTTTCTGAAACAGTGTTAGAGTGTGCTGAAAATGGCAGAAATTATTCAATATATTTAGCTCCTGCAGAAAATTCAAAATCTAATCAACAAGAAATTTCTTTTAAGGTAGTTGACAATAATTCTGAGAAAAAAGTTAAATGGGGTCAGGAGAGTCAACGGGGAGATGAGTGGGATGAATGGGGAATAGCGATATATAAAAATGGAACAGAAAAGGGTAAAGAGACCAAAATTAGAGTTCCTGTCGGAAATGTCTATAACAAAGGAAAAGTATTAATTACCTGTCAAAAAAGTAAATTAAAGTTCAAAGACGAGTCAAAAGCTTGTTCTGGAGGTTCAATCCTAATGAATACAAAACTGAAATTCGATATCGACTCATTGGGTAATGTAAAGATCCAATCTGCAAATTTTGATTGAGCAGATGACTTTAAGCCCAATAGACAATTTTGCAATTATTAATCAATCTTTTTTTATTTAAAAACTGAAACTTAATTAAAAAAATAAAGATTCTAAGAAAATGAGGAAGGTAAATGGTATCGAGCATGATCGTTGCTGATCTTATTTTTAAACTGTGTTTGTTTGTGTGGGAAGTTGTGTGTATCCGTTTCCATTATCACCACCTCATTAATGAAAAAAATAATATGGTTTACTCCTGACAAAATAATCGAGAAATTAGCGAAATTATTTATATAAGTGGAAGGTGGAAGCTCAAAAGAGAAGTTTAAATTTTTAAATTACAAACTTACATGAAGAGTGGAGATAGTAAAACAAAAGAATGTTTAATTAAATTCAGTGTTGGTAGTACATTTGGATGTAGTAACTTTAGTACATTTAAAATCAAATGGTTTAGGGTGGCTTTTTAATACTGAATTATGGGTCCAAAAGTTTTTGTTGCGGTTGTTGCGTTTAGAGGGGGTTGTATCGGTGCTCCTTTATTGCTGTGGAAAGAAAGTGCTTCTGGAACTGTCACCAAAAAACCACAATTTCCAAAAGTCCCTTCTAATCAATTAATAACTGCTGAAAATAAATCTAAAGTTACGAGAGACCTTCCTACTGTCGACAAAGCAAATGCTGGAAGGGGAAATTGTGCAATTCAAAAAATGTCAGATGATTCAATAGATTTTCTCCTAAAACAAGAAAAGGGAAGTAAATTTTATGTTGAGTTACTTTGCGAGAAGGATAATTCAGATGCTGGAAGTGGCTCATGGTCTTATATTTGAGTTGGATTAGTTCCAGAAGCATTATTTGCTGATGGCTTTGCTCTTGAAGTTGATAAAAATTTCAATCTAAAGACTAATACTGTAACAGAAAGGGAACAAAAGAAAACTACTTTTCGAAGTAATGCATTGAAATCTCCATTTGATGGAATCTGAGGTGGCGAATTGCAGAACAGAAAGGGGAAAACTGTAACAACTATTTCAGTTTCAGACTCTTCTAATCAAGAGTTCAAGATTTATACTCTACCAGACTAAAAATTTATTTTGAATCTTTTTCAATACTATGCTTTCCTGTTTACTTAGATAAAAGTTGAGAGATTCTTTAAAGATAAGTTAAGAGAAACTTACATACATGTTTAATTTAGGTTTATTAGTCAAAGCAGGTCTAGTTATTGGTGGTTGTGCAAGTAGTTGCATTTTTCGCAAAATCTTTTATTGCTGGGGATTACTTTGAAGAACTTGAAAAAGTAGTGATAAAACAAACAGGTGAAAAGATTGGACCAATCTTTAATTGCAACGGTAATGGTTTAAACTATAGGGTTTATTTAGTTCCAGAAAAAGGTCAATGAACTAAATCGAGTGAAACAAAAAACAATATCTCTTTACAAGTGATTGAAAAAGAAAGAATGGAAGGACCAAGAAAAAATTGTTTGAGGTCCTAATGTTCAGTCAGATTACAAATTAAACACATGGGAAATCAATGTTTCAAAAGATGGAACATCAACTATATTGATAAAGAAGTCTAAGAAAGAAAAAGGATTTAAGACTGCTTTTTGCTTAGGGAATGATACAGTGTTGCCAATGGCGCGAATGGTAATACTGGTGTAACTTTCTTGAGAGTAGAGAATGGAGTAAAAAGAGAGGGTGCTGAATTCAAATTTGGTGTATGTCGAACTAGTGGGGGTAGTATAACGGAAGACTGCGATGTTGAATTTAATCTAGGTAGTCTTTTTAAATGAAATGGATTTAAGCCAAGAATTACTGTTTCCGGAAAATAAGTTAACTTAAGCTTTTTAACTATTAAATAGAACTCTAACTGAAACTTAGAAAAAGAAATTAACTATTTAATTGTCAAGGGGTTAAAGGGATTCCTTTAGGGTTTTCTCGAGACATTTCTGATGTATCTTCTCCACAAACTAATCTATATGATGGAACAGAAGTAGTTCCATTTCCAAAAAGAGCACATTCTTGCAGTAAGTCTGTTTCTTTATCTGAAATTCCTTTTCATTTCTCCCCTTCTGCAACAAAAGTGCCATCATCGCCTGCTGTTTTTTCGGTATTCTTTTTTAACTTAATAGAAATTTGACTATTATCTGGATTTCACATAAGATTTCCTTCAACTTTTGTTCACTTATTTTCTATAAAAGGGTTGTATAAATAATAGGAGTTACCGTATTCTTCGTTTTCATCGGTTGTCGTCGGAACATCCGTACCCTCAAGACAAGTTAATAATTTGTTTCCAACACTAGACTTTGCGGGAACAACAAAACATTTCTTATCTATTTCCTCTCTCCTAGTTGTTAAAGCTGGGCTTTCTATCCCCCTTGAACCTGTTGTTACTACTTGGGCGGGAGAGCTGGCATGTTGCTCTGTCGGAATAGGTATAACTGTGTCTTGTGATTGTCTAGTACTTTCTTCTGATAAATGACTAGAGGTTAGAAAAGTTCCACTGTTCTTAGTCTTAGATAATAAAGCAATTGGAACTACTATTGCTGCCCCCGTCGTTGCAACTAAGCCAAATTTGATTAAAGTGCTAAGAACTAATGTGGCCACCTATTTTTACTTTATTAAATGCTTAGGGATTAAAAGTTAGAGCACAACACAAAAAATATATTCATTGAAAAATCCTCATAGTAAAATAAAAGAACTTTCAGATACCTAGTTTTTTAGAGCCATGTTAGGTGGTAATAGATTGTTACAGGGTTTAGCTTTTGGAATTGTAGGTTGCGCAATGGTTCCATTAACCAAATCTTCTTTCTTCGCTGGGGGGGGCATTAGTTCTACTGGAACTACTACAACACAAATAGCACAAGAGGAAGGAACGCAAGTAACTGTTCCAAAACGAGATACATTTGCAAAGTTACTACTTGCAGGAACTAATGCGGAGGATGGATTAGTGGCTGAATTAACTCGAGAAGATAAAGAAGATAGTCAGTGAAAGTTACAGAAGACAACTTGAAAGGGACAGAACTGAAATTCAAGATGAACACTATATTCCGATGATACTAATGGAGAATATACCTTTACTGATAGATCGCCATGAGAATGGGGCAGTGGATGTTGGGGATATGCACGTTATTGAGGAAGAAATAAAGTTTGCGAAGCATACGGAAGAGTAAAACAAGGAGAAGAAACAAAATGAAAGAATAATTTTCCAAAAATTAAGTTTGATGGTTGAACAACTAGACTGAGAGGTGGTGGATTTAGTACTAGCACTACTCTAGACAACTTAAGTAATTGCACTTTAAGTATTAAAGAAAATAAATCCAAAGATGACACTTTTGTAACAGTGACTATGACTTGTAAAAAAGGATCTATGGTTAAAATTCTGAAATTTGAAGATTTTGAAAGAATAGCTCTGGAAAAACATTAAAAATAACCTACAAATAGTCTCTTAACTTTTCTTAAAAACTACTAAATATTCTCTAAATTTGTAAGGTTTTTATCTCTTTTTAAAAGGAATTAAAGGGATTCCCTTAGATTCTTCAGTGGAAAGAGTTAATAAATCTTGTCCACAAATTCATAAATTGGAACTTGAATCTCTTTCATCTTCCATATCTCTAGATAAGGTACAAATATCCAATAAATTACTTGGTTCTTTTGAAATATCATTCCATTCTTTGCCTGTTACCGCAAAAGTTTCACTTCACAAGCTTTCTTTTAAGCCATCTTCTTCTTCAGATTCCAATTTGACAGTGATTTGTTTATTTTTTGGATTAAATTGCAAGCTTGCAATTTTTAAAAACTTCTTCTCTTCATCGGAATCAAAAAGGTAATATTCTTCTTCATCGTTTAAACATACTAATAACTTGATCTTGGTACTATCAAAAGTTGACTTAGCGGGAATAATAAAACAGTTCTCTTTCTTAGTTTCTTTACTCTTTTCTAATCTTGTACTATTTGCGGGGGGGGCGACAAAACTCTGATGTAGAGTGACAGGAACAGCTATTGCAGAGCTTGCTAAAGCGAAAATACCTATTTTGGCAAGAATGCTACTAAGCAATATAAAGGTTCATTTCGGAGGAAAACCCTTTTAAATAATTAAACATCATGTTCAAATTTGACTAGGAGAGGCAAACAATCTATTAAAAGTAAGTAAAAGAGATAACATCGAGCATGCTCGATACAGGTTTAATTATTAAGTTATGTTCGTTTGTTGATGTTTGTGCCCCTACTCCTATACTTACAACCACATTAATTGAGGGGGGTGAGTAACTCATAGAGAAACTGAGACATTTACAGTAACTGAAAAGGGAGAGAAAATAGGCCCTATCTTTAACTGCAATCACAACTCAAAAAACTACAAGGTCTACTTACTTCTTAATAAAGAAGGTTTAACTGGCAAAGATATAACTGAAAAAAATATTGTGTTACAAGTGATTGAAAAAGAAGAAATACATTTAAAGCTATAACAATTCAATAACATAGTCTATTTGTGTTTTTTAATTCGAAGATTGTCATTGGTATAGTGTCTTTTTCGGGAATAGGAATCTCCTTGTACTTTCTATATGGAGATCACTGCTCTTTCACTAAGACAAATGTGTTACAGAAAGTTGCAATAAACACTTCTGAAACAATATTGGAATGTTCAGAAAATGATAAAGATTATTCAGTATATCTAGTGCCAGCAGGCAATTATGAAACCGAAAAACGAGAATTTTCTTTCAAGGTTGTGGATAACAAAACAGATGGGAAAGTAAAATGGGGCCCTGAAAGTAATCCAGAGGATAAATGAAATGATTGAGCTATAGCAATATACAAAAATGGCTCAAAAGGAAGCCACCAAACCAAGATTAGAGTTCCAATCGGAAAGATTTTTAAAAATGGCTCAACGATTATTTCTTGCCAGAAAAGTAAGTTGAAATTTAAAGAAAATATAGAGACTTGCCCCGGCGGATCATTTCTAATGAATTCAAAGTTGCAATTTGAAGTTGATGGAAAAAGTGAAGTAAAAATGAAATCAGACAAATTTGAATGAAGTATTGGGTTTGTCCCGAAAAGAATCTTTTGTCATACTTAATTGAGAATTTTTTGTTAAATTTGGATTAAAAGGGTAGTTGTAAACAAATAAAAATACTCTAAAAAGGGGAATTCAAACTTCTCGAGATGATGGGGCGGGAGGGGGCGCAAATTAAACTTCCTGTATCAGGCGGTATATTTTTCCTACAATTTTCTAGTAAGGCTTAAGGGGTAATGGGTTTGATGATACCTAAAATTGCATTTTTTATTACTGGTTTAGGGGGGTTGAGTTATGGAATCTCTAAAGCTTTAATTAAGAAACCATATAAACCAAAAGGTCCTTATGTAGTTGTAAAGTTGGGAGAATATGGGAAAGTGCATGAATTAACTATGACAGGAAAAGAGATTTTTACTAAAGCAGGTCAATGGATGGAATACAAAGATTTTTCATCTGTCTCTATTAATGGAAAAATATTAGATGGTGAATATATGTTTGCTAACTCTGATGAACAATTTTGCTTAAAAAATCAGGAGAGTGATTCAAAATGATGCTGAGACAAATCTTCGTCTAGAACAGACCAATATGCAGGGGGTTGAAAATTAAAAGATTTACTTTACAAATTTAACTTTGAGGATGTAAATTATTTCCCAGAAGATAATTGAAACCTCTTGGGTTACAAGTTACACATAAACAAAATAGGGCAACAAGGTTGTTCCTTACAGGACAGAAAAAAATGTGTAAGCGGGAATAAAGAGCTGGATTTAAGAAAAGGTGAATTAGTCTAAAGTCTTTTTCTTTGATTAACGAACTAAATACTGATTATTTTTTTACTTATTATTCCTTTTGTAATCTAATTACATCGTGGTTTCAATCTGTTCCATTTCTTGGACTTACAAATCTCACAAATAATTGTCATTCAGAAACTGGCTTACTAAAACATACTTCCCCGTCTTGATTACAACGATCCTTAAATTCCAAAATCTTTTAGGTAAACAGAAGTAGAACTCTTTGCTTGCTTGATTAGGCGGTATCCCGTTATCACCGCGCCGAGAGCCCCTCTTCCTTTTTGTCAATACAAATTTCTTTGAAGTTTTTAGCCTTAAAACACAAACCCCTTTTCTTCTTCCCCTTTAATAATCTGTGTGTCTTTATCTAATTTATAGCCCTTAAAAATTCCATATCTGTACTTCCAAATTTATGTCATGTGTCATCATCTATTTTTAATTCAGCCAAACTAAGACCTAAATCTTCTCCAAAATTCTCTCCACATTTAACTTAAATGGCTTTGCCTTTCAAACCGAAATTGTTTCTTTCTACTGTATTGGTGACTAAAGAAATATATGAAAGTTCATATCCAATCCCCGTAACACCTAAAAACTCAACAATCCTTTAATTGCAAGTAATTCCTAAATGCGGTCTTCCTTAAGAATTAAGGAATTTTATTGATTTTACAGGGATTTCTTAACTAGATAGTGTTAATTCTTCATAACTTCTGCTTAATATCTTGATTTCTTTTTGAGTAAAGTCTCTACTCGCTCGAAAAGGGGAGCAAGTAAGTTCTAACAAGGGATTTCCTTGTACTCAACTCTCTTTCCTTAAATCCTCTATCTTACAGCTATTCAAATCTATCTCTTTTAATAAATCCTTAGTTTCTGTTTTTACTTCTATCGATAACCTTTCTCCCATGTTATGTTTGCTTTTTTCTTGACAATCCTGAACTGTAGTAATTTCATTTAAATTCTGTCTCCACCAACCTGATGAATCAATAGTCAATAAATAATACTCTTTCTCATTCAAAGATGGGGAACAGAGTATAAATTTACCTTTCTTTTCTTTATTATTGTGAGCTACTTTTAACTCAAACTTTTCCTTATCTTTCTCAACAAACAACTTAACATTACCACTCTCACTCTTTGCAATCAAATGCACTGCTCTTTTTCAAGAACCTTGTCCTTCAGAATAAGGAGATTTGAAAGAGATTCCTAAGAATGGGGTAGCTACAATTCCGCATCCAGCACAACCTATAACAACTACTTTAAATAAGGTTACAGTCATATTTTTTATTTAAAATTTTCGTCTAATTTACTTACAAATATTCTCTTCTAAAGGCCAGTAAGTTCTGATCAGCAGTTATTTTCTTACTCTCATATTAAAATTGCTAGTTACAACAAACTAATTAAGTTATGGCTCAATTAGTCAAAGTAATTGGAGCTGTTCTTGCCTCAATAGGAACAATAACTGGAATAACTGTCTCCACCACCAATTCTACGCCCCCCCCAGCTTTAACAACTAATTCGAGCTCCTCTACACCTCAAGAAGTAACTAACTTAAGAGATACAGAAACTACTAAAAAGGGATACTATGTTCTAGCTGACTGAGGAAACACTCAATGAAAGGTTAAATCTGATAAATTCTCAAAGCTAAATGAGTGAAACAATAAAGAATTGAAATTCAGCGATGTTGAAATGTATATTGGAGAGAAAAAATTAGAAAAAGGATATGAATTCACAACTCAAAGAAATAGTAGAAAGTATGTTTTGTACGAAAGAAAGAGAGGAGTATATAAATTAGAAAATGGGAAAGAACTTATTATCGGAGAATTAAGAAACCAATGAGATACTTTGGGGGTTACAAAATATGATGAGGAGCCTTTGAGAAAATGACAAAAACCTATTTCTGTTTCTGATTACGATATTGAATTTGATACCTGTAAATTCACTCAAGTAAAAGGACAAAACACTGATAATAAAGATACAAAAATCAAAGTTACTTGTCAAGTTGGATGACCTAGACAAACAATTTGAAGAGAATTAACTGAAGAAGACTACAAATAATTTTTTTAACTAGTTAAACATTATGTCTCTATTAGCGGGGCTAAAGATTTTTTCTATTATGGGGACAATAGGAGGTTTAGGCGGCAGTATAGCTTATGTTCCTTGAAAAAATGAATTTAAAGATCCCGCAAAAGGGTACTATGTATTAGCTAGTTGAGAGGATGGAACTGAATGAACTGTAAGCTCTAAGAATTTCTTTAAGGAAGGTATTTACAACAAGAATGGAATTGGATTCAATGAAGTAGATATGAAGTTAGGAAATCAAAAGATTGAAAAAAATCATCAATTCTTCGCTCCAATTGATGGAAAAGGAAGCTTGCTAGTTAAATACAACGGAAGAAATTTTCATTACATATTGGAAGATGGAAAAGAACAACCTCCCGGGCATTTAAGAATCAATGAAAACTTAAATAGATTAACTGTAAAAAAATACAGTGATGAGGGATTTAATAAATGAAAGAAGGGTTGAAATACTATAAATTATGATCTTGAGTTTGATAAGTGTAGATTCAAGAAAGATGCTAGGAGTAAGGATTTAATTACAGTAACCTGTCAATGAGGTTACAATGGAGCTAAAAATACAATCTCAAGAACATTAAGCTCAGAAGACTTTAGATACTAAGTTAATTTTTAGGTTCTATTAATTTTTCTATTTAAGCTAATAAATTTATATAAAAAAATTTATTAAGTGTGATTTAACTGTTATTGACTGGGAGATTAAAGCTAACTCTTGGGGGATTGGGTTCTTTTACAATAGGTGGATCTATTCTAGTTATTACAGGAAATAATTGAAATCTATTTAGGCAATTAGAACTAGGAAGCTCGGGGGGGGGCATCAATCAGCTTTCAAACTAAAAGAGATTTAGAAAGCACTAAGCAAAATTTACAGCTGATCTCGCCAAATAAAGATTCTGTACCTATAAATCTTCAAACAAACAATATTAAAGTGCTTGAAGTTAAGTTTGAGTCGGTGGTTCCAAATATTCAATTAGACACACCTTCCAATTATTCCGAGAACAATGTTCTCTCGACAATCGAAAATATTTCTACTGAAATAACCAAATGAGACAAAGCATCTGATATAAGTGAGCAAGCATTAACACAACTTGACTCTTTTTCTTTAAAGCCAGCATGGGTAAAGCAATACCACCTTAAAGTGGTTAATTCAGTAAGAAGACTTGTTTCAAGTTGAAATTGCAATAATACTTCTTGCAAATGAAGAGCTCCACAATTAACGAAAGACCAAAGGAATTCCTTACAAGTTATTTATGATTTACACATTAAATTGAAAGATTTGAGATCAAAACTTTCTGTTCAAATGAAAGAATTAGGAATTTCAGAAGAAATTCAAGCAGAATCTCAAGAACCATCAACATCTTCTCTTACAATGTCACAATCTCTACAAAGAATAAGATGAAAAGGTGACATAGTCTATATTCATTCGGGCCTTAATAATTATCAAAAAGAAAATTTTGATGCTAACAGCTGACCTTCTTGAGATAAAAATCCTTATTCCAATTTTTATGACTCTGAAGAGGAATTTAAACAAGATATTGAAGTTACGAATCAATTACGAAATCAAATTTTTAGAGACCAGAGATATAGTAAGGTTCAAAATTTAACTGTGGGTTCAGGAAGACATTCTGAACATAATCAGAAATTAGCGAATACCTTTAGGAATTTGGTGTATGGTAATTATTCTTATAAGCACATAATTGTTAAGGTGGCACAAAAAATATTGAAAGAAATAGATCAGTCCGTTTAAGAATTAACTAAAAAAATAATTATTTGGAGTGACGACATAAGTAAGTCTTTACTTCAAAAAATAACTAAGTTAATTAATAGTTCAATTCTTAGATGGGACGGAAGGCTAAATTAGGACTTGGTGGTC
>NZ_QKVO01000008.1 GCF_003265155.1 Mycoplasma wenyonii
CCAAATCATTGATATTTCTGGAGAAGGTGAAAAGTTTCTTAATGAGAAACATAAAAATAAGGAAGACTATTTTTCAATTTCTTGTAGCAATACTAACATAGAAGATTCCTATATAAAGTTGCCTTTGAAGTGAACTGGCCTATTTCCTAAATTTGTTCTAAATGAACAAATTAAGGCAGAAGCGGGAACAACATTTGAGATGATGACTCAAGTTGAACAAGCAGAAGGAAATTTTGGTAGTAGTGTGGAAGCTACTTTTAGCGGAGAAGGATTGAAATCTACTTTAACGGGTACTTGAAAGTCCATGGATCAAGAATATGTGACAACAGAAATAAAAGATGAATTAGTATTTGTTGCATTGCAGGGAAATAAATCAATATATCTTTTCCTTCCTCCAACTTCACAGGCAGACGTAATTTCTAGTTAATAAGAGAACTATTATCAAATACATCCTTCGGTGAGGCTTAGTCTTTTGGTTTTTTTAACTGGAGGATCTTGCTTTCCTCATTTGTTAAATGCTTTTTTCTCACTCTAAAACTCAACTCTTAATCCTCAACTCAACCAACAAGCAGTTCCTAAGGTTTCCAACATTTCAAGTTTCTCCCTCGCTCTGAAATAGCTAGAGTTCACGTACTACATGCTGAGCCTAAAGTTGAAATTAATGAAAGTTTTTAAATAAGTGAAGATCAAACGGCCTCTAAATGACTGAACTCCTTTTATGCATTTGTTTTCTTTGCTTTTGATAACGAAAGGAGAGAAGATAGAGAATTGTGGAGTAGTGAAAGATAAAGAACAAAAAGTTGATACAAAAACTAATACAGTTCCGTTAACCAAAGATAATTTTGAATTCAAAACTAAATTTGAAAGTAAAAGTTTTGTTAAACCAGAAATAAATGAATATTGAGTGACTAGTCTAATGGAAGATAATTCAAATTTTCTGATTTATGAGTGCATAAAGTTGATACTTTAGATTCAGAATTAAATGGTAAATTAATGTATTTGCAATACTAAAAATTTGAAATTAGATAAGAAAGAGGAATAATATGTTCTTCAATTTTGTGTAGATCGATGTACAATTTAAAATGCATTTTTTAGTCTTTAGCCATGAATATAAAGTTGTTTGTTGCAGTTGCGGCCTTAGGCGGAGGTTGTGTTGGTGTCCCTTTGTATCTTTTTTTACAAACAGGTAAACCTTCAGGAGCTGTTTCTCGGCCTAGTTTATCTTCCAATGTTTCTGTAACTAAAGTGACTCAAAGTGATACAAATATGGAGCAAAAAAGTATCGCAAGAGGAGAGTGTACAGTCATTGATCTTCCTCAGGAAATTCAAAGTTTTTTGGGAGATAAATATACAGGTCAAGGAGATTATGTGGCGACTTCTTGCACAAACACTAATGTGCGGAATGATTATACGCCTTTACCTGCAAATTGAATTGGTTGATTCCCGAGATTTATGTTTTCTGCGAGTTCTTCTACCACAAAAGATAGTAAGCTTGAAATAACTACTGAGACCAAAGTAGAAGATGGTGATAGTGGTAGTTATACGGAAATAAGTTTTATTGGATCTGGATTAATGCGTACATTTAAAGCAAAATTAGAAACAATTCCATCACAAAATTTAGACAAAGAAGTTAGCACTGCTAGTGTTTGAGGTCAAGGATATGGAAATAAGTTAGTGTATCTTTTTATGCCTAAAACAGTTGTAAGTGAAGATCAAAATTAAATTTCTGATTTTTTCTTAGTTTCAAACTAAAGTATTCAACAATTTTCTTAATTTAAAAATTCACAAATTTAGAGTTATTTCTTTTCTTTTTTAAACGCTAAACTTTTAAAACCTACTTTATTATTTATTATTAAAAATCCTTTAAAATCAGATTTTCTTAAAAACAAACAAATATTCATGATTTATTAGGAAAATTAAAAATTAATTGGTAATTTAGCTAAAGGTTTAAAAAATAAATATCAATGATTTTTGACGTTAGTTTAATTGCTAAATTTTCTTTAGCAATTGGATGCGGGCTTTCTATGCCTTTTTTAATTGGAAATCAATTAAGCTCAAAAATTAAAGAGTTTTCTTGAAATGAAAATATAACTCAAAAATCTCCTGTATTGGACTGCCGAAATGATAATTCTCATTATCAGGTTTATATTGGTCTTGAAAAAAACACAGAAAATGTTTCAAAAATCCCTACTTTAAAAATTGTTGATGTGAAAGCGGGAGAAACAGTTAATTGAACTAGACAAGAATGACAACTAAGAATTTTTGGATCTGGAAATGTTTCCCTAGAACAATTAGATGGAAGACACATGGGTAATTACGAGCCAGAGAAAGTTGAATGTAGTGAAAACAAATTTGAAGTTAAAAAATGAATGTTTGATAGTGATAACCATTGAGAAAGAGATATAACTAAAGTTCAACTAAAACTTAGTGAACAATGTAATGAAAAAGATGGAAAGAAAGAATGTGAAATTAAAATCGCAGAAGATCTTGGCTTGGGATGAAAAACAAATTTCAATCCAAAGACAATTATTACGGCTTCTTAATGAAGAGTTTTGTTATTTAGATTATTAATTGCGCTTTTTATTTAATAATTAAGAATTTTCTTAACTAAAGTTATCTTTAGAATGAAAATAAATTTTCAATTTAAGAATTGATTTATAAAAATTAAAAAGTTAAGTAAGAATATGTCTGTCGATGCACAACAAGACTTGTTATCTTGAAGTGAAATATGAGGAATTTGCGGGCATGATGTACCAAAGTTCATTAATGAACAAAATGAAGGGAAATGATGAAAAGAATTTATTGAAACAATTAAGCAAGAAGATGTTCAAGATAACTTATTTGAACACACAGATCTAAAGGTAAAAACAGAAGAAAAGTGGGATTGAAAGGAGGGAAATGGTTTCATGCTAGATACTGATATAAAAGGAGAAGGTCCCATTAAGGAGGCAAGCGAGATTGAAGAAAACTTTCAAATTACTTGATTTCACGACAAAAGAATTTTGTCTCGCTATTCAAAGGAAGAGCAAACAAAAATTATTCAAAGTTATGTCTCGAAGGGATTAATAAAACTGATGAAATATATTCTCAATTCTGTTCTTGTTTCAAATCCTCTTGTATCTTCTAAAGAAAATAAGGAAGATAAATTTTTACAAATTGTTTTTGGCTATAGTTATAAACCTAATAGCACAATAATTAGTGGTAATGAAGATGAACACATTCAAAAATTAAAAAACTTAATTGGAGCTTGTATTGAAAAATACACTCAGATAGCAGAACAAAAATGAAAAAATGTTTACTTATATGATTACGATGAAAGAAATATTTCTTTTGCGAATGAAATAATAGATTTAATAAAAATAGTTAGTTCTATAGAAACGGAAGAGCTGTTATCGAAAGATTTTGAAAAACAAAAAACTATATTAGACGCATTAGCTAATCCAGAAAATTTGTTGTTACTCTTGAATTTGGATGATTATGCTGAATTAAGTTGCAATTGTATGAGGTGGAATTATTTAAATAACTATTTTCAAGGAAGAATCTATCCTGTGCCATGTATGAAAAAAGGTTATGTTAGATTATTGGATAAAAGGGCTTTAAAAATTAGGATTTGCTACGAAAAGTTTGTTCACAAAAACATAGATTCAGATGCTGATTCATGTAAAGCAATATACAGCATTTACACTTCCATATTTCAAAATTTTGTCGGTTGCTTACTTATTCCAAAAAATCAGTTCTCTTCATAGATAGCTAAGCCCCTTTATTCACTTAATTAACTTTTAGTTTCATTCATTTTCATAGTGTTTTTTGAACTCCACAGATCTTCTAATGACTTCTTCTTGTAACTCTTCAATTATCTTTCCTTTCTTTTTTGTGTAACCATATTTAGCAAGTAATAAGGTTATTTCCATTCCTATTTGAGCCTTAATTGAACCTTTCTTTCATCAGTCAATTTGCCTGCTCTGTTCAATAACTAATTTTTTTATTTCTTTAGAGAGCTCAATTAACTTAGATTCAGGGTATTCTAGTGCAAATTGGTCTCTGGTTTCCAATAGTATTTCAAAGAATACAGTTTCTAATCTATTTAGTCCTAGATTCTTATAGGTCTCATTTGCTTGAATATATTCTTTTCCTAATTCAACAAGTTCATCTCTAATAACTTCAGCTTCTCTATCCACTTTTTGATTTCTTCTTAATATCTCTTCTTTAGTTAATGATTCTTTCCCTATTTTTTCAGTAACACTTTCAAGAGAGTTATATCTATCTTTAAGTCTTCTTAGTTTTTCTGAGAACTCTAATCCTTTTTTGCTGTTGATCTTTGTGAATTCTCTATTAGCTTCTTCTAGAGTAATAATCAATCTCTTATTGGCTTGATGTACATTTCCACTTTCAACTATTTTCTGTAGATCTTCTTCAGTTAAGAGTGAAACCTTAATAGCTCCTAAAAAAAGAATCTTAGGATCAGCAACTAAGAAAGCTTGTTCAAATAACTCTTCTATTCTTTTTCCTAGCTTGAGCGTATTTTCTCTATTTTCTTTTTTGTTTTGTTTCATATACACTGCATAAAGAGTGCAGAAGAAAGTAGATTGTTCCCTAACATATTCTGGAAGTAAATCGCTGGATGCGCACTTTACATACTCTCTCCTAAAAGCTAAAAATCTTTCTATAAATTTTTGCTCAAAACTACCTGTTTTACTTTCTATCCAATGAACTGCATCCCAAATGCATTGGAATCTTTCCTTGTGATCTTCTCCGAAAAATGGACTTTTATCGAAGCCATAAAACAACTCATTTAAAAGCTCTAATTTATCTTGAGTATTATTGACTATTTCATATATCTCACTTTGAGATCTAGTTAAATTCTGCTCTCCTCCATATTTTCTCCTAGCAGTCGCTAGAGCTTCATTGATAGGTAGATAGTGAACTATTAAGCCATAGTCTTTTTGGAGGAATTTTCTATTTACTCTAGAGATAGTTTGAATTAAGTTAGCGTCATGAAGGAATCTATCTAAATACATAGCGTCTAAACAGGGAACATCAAATCCTGTCAGTCATTTATCTTTCACAATAACTATCTTGAAGTTAGACTCTTCGTCCTTAAATTCTTTAGCTAACTTTCTTTGATGTGCCTCATCACCTAATAAGTCATAGAACTCTCTCTCATGCTCTTTTCCTTTTCTGGTCATAACCATATTTACCTTGGGAAAAAACTCTCTCTGAGAATCTTCTGTTTTCTCAAATCATTGAGGCCTTAATTCCTTAATTTGCTTGTACATCTCATATCCAATATTTCTACCATCTACTACTATCATTGCCTTTCCCTTGACAGTAGCCCCTTCTTGAACTCTTAGCTCATAGTGCTTAATAATGTCTTCAACAACCTTTGTAATTCTCCCAGGTAACTCTATTATTCTTCTCATTTGTAGTAACTTAGATTCATTTTGTTGTGCTTCTTCCAGAGAATCAAGTAATTTAGCCTTAACTTCATCTAGTTCTAAGGGAACTCTTCTCTCTTCAGTAATTAGCTCAACAGTGAAATTGTCATTTTTACTGTCTTCCATGCTGTATTGATCTACAATTTCTCCAAATACATCCATTGTTTCATCTTTTGGAGTCGCGGTAAATCCTACATAAGTTGCGTTCGGGAGGGAATCATGCACTCTCCTTGCGAATGGAACTGTAAATACTATCTTTTCTTCCTCTTCTCTATATTCTGCTCCTAGATTATGTTGTGATCTGTGTGCTTCATCAGAAATACAGATAATATTGCTTTTGTCAGAGAGTAACTCATTATTCTCTGAGAATTTCTGAATATTAGTTAAAAAGATAGCTCCAGAGGAAAATTTCTTAAATAAGTCTTTCAGCTCTTCTCTAGAACCAACTTTTTTGATATTGGTCTTTTTTGCTACCTGTAAGTAATTACTGTATTTTTCAAATAGTTGAGTTAATTGATCATTTAACTCACTTCTATCAGTTATTAGAAGAATTAATGGTCTTTTAAAAGTTTTGGATCTCATCAGTAATCTAGAGAGAAATAACATAATGTAACTCTTACCGCAACCAGTCGCGCCATGATATACTCCACCTTTTCCTTTGCCCTTAGGTCTTAAGTTCTTTTCAATATTCTTAAGTAACTTAGTGGCCGCGAAGAATTGTGGATATCTACATATAACCTTGTCTCTTGCGTTATTGTCTCTAAAGCAAATAAAGTCCTCTATTATCTTTACTAGTCTCTCCTTATTAAATAATCCCTTGATAGTTGTTTCTACTAATCTTTCTGCAGGGGGAACTAAATCATCTATTTTCTTCCATTCATAGAAATGATCAAAAGCTCCTCATGCAGAACCCAACTTCACATTTACTTCATCGCAAAGCACAACAAAAGAATTTCATTTAAATAAACAAGAAATCTCTTGAACATAAGTCTGTATTTGGTTATACGCTTGTTCTAGCCCGACTGCTTGATTACTAGGAGATTTGAGCTCTCAAACTACATAAGGTATTCCATTTATATAAATTACTAAGTCTACCCTTTGAGTTTCATATTCTTGAACAACTAGTTGATTAACAACTCTAAAGATATTGTTGCTTGGTTCCTCAAAATCTATTAACTTAAAGAGAAAAGATTCATTATCTGAATCTCTTGTGTATGTTTTCCCTTCTATTAATGTGTCTTGTATGAATTCCCTATTAATTTCATAAAGGCTCTTGTTTTCAAGTTGTAACTCATCTGCTATTACCCTGATGTCATGTGAAATTAATTGTGGGTGTTTCTTTTTTAGATAGTTTCCTAAGTCTTCTAATATAAATACCTCTCTGAGGCAATCTCTTTTGATATCTGAACCTATAGAGTAAAGATAACCTTGTTCTTGGAAAAGAGAGATTATTCTCTCTTCTAGCTCTGTTTCTTTAATTAAATCTGCCACAGAACTAATTATTTAAGGCCTTTATTTATGCCTCTAATGAAATTTATTTAAATGCTCTCATTAATTAAAAATATTCCTCTATATCTTTAAACCTAATTTCTTTTAATCAACTTACACATTTAAAGAAAATTATTAAAAACATAAATTGTCTCTATTTTTTAGAGATAAGAGCTTTTATCTTTTAAATATTTTTGGAATAACCGGTTGTGGAATATCTCTTGCACCTTCACTAATAGATTTTTCTAGCAGATCTTGAAAAGCGCTTAGGAGAAAGTATTACTATCCTAGATTTGTTCTTGGATCTGATGAATCTGGTCGTGAATTGAGTGTTGAAGCGACGCAATTGATTAATAGCTCGGGGGGGGACAAAGACTCTGTTTCTTTTAGTGATATAGTGATGAATTGAGGATATTACAGGTTACAGGCGTATGACTTTTTAATTTCTTGCGAAAAAAATGAATACTATGTTGCTAGGCATGTATGAGATAACTGATACAGATTAGAAAATGGGAAAAAACTTATTTTAACTAAAGAAATTTGCGGAGGAAAAGACAAGGATGGAGCCAAACCTATAAAGCTTGATTTCAAAAAGCAGTCAGGTAGCGGACAACTATCAAAGTTACAAATTATGGCAAACTCTTGTAGTTTTAAAAAGAACGGTTCTGGATTTGATGAGAAAGAAAAGTGGAATTGAAATATGGAATGTAAGGGAGATAAAGAAAATAATGGCACAGAATGCGTTACTCTATCGATAAATAAAAGTAATTACAAGTTAGAGTACAAAAGGGAGAAAAAGAATTCAGGAAGATAAATTCGTTTCTAAAATACTACTTTTAAAGCCAGCTAGAAACTAAAGTAACTTAAGTTTTGTGTTTTCAGCCTCTTGCCTTTAGTCAGGTGTTTTTTTTATATTTTTCTACTTGCGCCTTATAAGAATTCTTTTGGCCTTCAACACCTAATATAAAGTCATATTTAGGTGATCGTAAATCACCTCGTTCTTTACCCTCTATCTTACTTTGTCTCAGAGGAACTCAAAATGATTGTAGACCAACCTGACCTGATCCTTCAAGCAATCCCAATACATTGCCATCCTTGTCTACTATCATGCCTCCCGACGCTCCACCCGTCAACCTGTACCCTCAAGAATCGCTTTTCGTTATATAGTGACTTCCGGCTGGACTTCTTACTTTACCTTTTTCTCAAGAAACACTAAAAACTCTATTAGAATTAGCGAGTCCACGAATTCTCTTCTTATCTTTATCACTTACAAGATATTGTTCATCATCTGAAAGTCTTAAACCTCTGCCTGTATTTGGATTGAAAGTAGTGGTATATTGTCACTGCCCTCCTGCCCCAGCATATCCTAAATGATAGAAATCTTCCTCAGACTTATTCAACTCTTCTTCAGTATATTTTTCTGTCAAGGAAGGGGCAAAGAAATTTAAAGCTTCTGTAGATTCAATAGGATATTTAGTCGCAAAATCATTAGTCACTTGTCTAGCAATCTCTTCATTAGTAAATTCAATTTCGATAATTGCAAAATCCCTTTGTTGCTCGGCTTTAACATCTAATGAATCGTCTTCATTTAAGAAGTTGATTGGAGTATAGAACAGCTTAGGCTCTTTAATTTTCTTATTTAACAATAAACCTAAATCACTCTTATAGTTGAAATCGCTATCTTGTCTAATAATAGCAATGTCAAAATATCCTTGAAATCTATCAGACGAGCATCCTTTCATGCTCAATAAGCCAACTCCCGATCAATCAAATTGACGTCTATGACTAAGTGCTCTTAAGCTTTTGGTAGCTTCTGCGGAAACAGGCAAAATTTGTTCATAAGGATTTTCAACAAATCTTCACTTATTGACAACATGGGAGGCAGTGGCAAAATATCAGGTGGTTGGGTATTTTTCACCCGCCTTAGGAAGTTCGTAATCTAAAATCCAGCCAGTTCCAAAACTACATGGGAAGACTAATTTAAAGGTATAGTCATTTAAAACCTTATGAATTTTTTCTGCTTGTGCTATCCTTCTTTGTCTTTCCTTTTCTTCTAGTTCTGGATTTAGATTACTACTGGAATAAGTATCTTCAGAAAAGTGTGACGAAACTTGTATCTGCGAAGAAGTTTCAGTTTCAAAAGAACTTGAAGAATCTGTAGAGCCGGAGATTCCTGTGGGGGGGGCAACCTCAGTATTTACTTGTTGTAAAGAATCTTTTGTAAAACTATCTGTCGAAGTGATTGTTGCCTTTACTAATCCTACAATAGAACCAGTAACGGTAGAAAAAGGAATAAAAAATTTAGCTAAAGCCTTAACACCCATATTGCTTAACTATTTCAAAAATAAAAATAAATTAATTTTGTCTGACATTTTTAATTAAAAATTGTGTAATTAAAACTTTAATTTCCTTTTAGAGCTTTATGAGAAGTTTAACTCCCCAGAGAGTTTTTGTACTTATGCTGTCACCCCCTAGCCTTTAATCAAGTATTTTTTCCATAAGTGTCCACTTGCTTTCTATAAGAAGACTTTTGGTTAGGGGCTCCAAGTAACAAGTCATACTCAGGAGATTTAATAGATTCTTCTCCTCTTCTTTCTTTACCTCTTAAAGGAATTACTGATGATCCATTGTTCCCCCCCTCCTCCATGTATTCCAAGTAAGTCACCATTTTTATCTACAAAGAGACTACCAGAAGCTCCACCTTCCAGTCTATATTTTTGATTAATTCCCAATAGGTGGAAATGTCCTATATCAGTTCTTCTTTTTCCATTTCAAGTTACCTTGTAAAGTCCTTTATTGGCATTTCCAAAACCTCTAATCTTCTTTTGTTCTGGAGAGTAATGTAAATCTCAATGCTTATTTAGCAATTTATATGATTCACCTTTTTCCTCATCTCAAGATTTCGACTGGCTGTACTTACCTTTTTTACCTTTTGGATAACCTAGTTCAAAGAAATTCTCATCTAGTTTTTGAATTGTTTCTGTATCGTACTTTTCATCTAATGGTTTCGCAAATACATTTATAGCATCTGTGGTATCAACATTGTATTTTCCAGCAAAGTTATTTGTTACTTGTTTTGCATATTCTGGGTCTTTGAACTTAATTTCTAATACTGCAAAGTCTTTGTAGTTATTTTCTTCGATACCTAACTCTGGGTTTTTATCAAATAAATCAAAAGCTGCGTAGAATAGCTTAGGTTCTTCTATTCTTTTATTAAGTCATCCACCATACTCACCCTTTAATTCTGCTCCATTTGAAGCTTTCACAATATTTAAGTCTGAATAACCATATCTATTGGATATATCGCAAGTGGTGGTTCCGTGATCCCACATAGACAATCTTGCATATCAAGGAAGATAGTAATGGGTTCTATGGGCTAATCGTCTTCTCAACATCTTTGTTTCTTCAAGAGGAGAAGAAAGTTCTTGTTCATAAGGATTTTCAGCGAACTTATATCCATTTATTACGTGAGCTGCAGTTGCAATATACCAAACTGTTGGGTATTTGTCTTTTCCTTCAGGAATCTCATAGTCTAATATTCAACCAGTCCCTACACCACAAGATCAAAAGATTCTGAAAGAATAGTCATCAAGCTTTTCAAATACTTTATCTGCTATCTCCTTATCGAATCTCTTTGTATCTATTGAATCTAAGTTATGGTTTTCTTCTTCTTGTGATACCGTTTCTAATGTAGGTACGGAATCAAAGGTTTCAAAGGTTGGGAAGTTGTGTTTACTTTCTTCGCTGGAAACAAACTCAGAAATAAAAGCATGTTCAGGAACATTTGGATTTCATAGCTTATAGGTACCAAGAACAACAGACGCAGGAACTATTGGAAAAGCTAATGCTAACTTGTTAATGGCCATTATTTAAGTGACAAATACCCTTCCAGTCAAGAGAAACTCACCTTTGGAACTAAATTTTATTGGCTATTTGAAGTTTCGTTAACATTGACCTTCAAAAGCAAACATTTTTTATGTTGCGAAACTAAAGAATACCTAAAGCTATTTGAAACATTTGTTCTAAAGTATTCACTTTCTTTGCATCTGAAATCTCTTCTCCAGTGATTAAGCTGTCTACAACTGTCAAAACAGATGTGGCTTTTTTACCAGTCTTAATTGCATTGGCGAAAAGAGCATAGTTTTCCATTTCAATACAGTCTGCATTAGAAATTTCAATAATTTGTTCAGCAGTTCTCCCTGATCAAAGTACTTCAGTAGTAAAGCATCTGGCTTTTCTTAAAGCAATGCCTTGTTTTTCGGCAGATTTTTCTAATTTTTCAATAAGACCATCATCGGCTTTAATTACTTTCTCATCACTTCCATTAATGATTTTGTGATATGTTGTCGACTCAGCATATGCTTCATCAACCACAATAACATCCAATAGTTTCATATCGGGCCTAAGAGCTCCCGCAGTTCCTACCCTAATAATTACTTCAACATCACAAAACTTAAATAATTCATAAGAATAAATACCCATAGAGGGAATTCCTATACCTGAAGCCATAATGCTTACAGGCTTGCCTTTATAGGTGCCGGTGTAAACAGTTATTCCCCGAACAGAAAAAACTTCTTTAGCATTTTCTAGGAATTTATCTGTTGCCCACTTGGCCCTTAGAGGATCTCCGGGCATTAAGACAACTTTGGCAATTTTATCTTTATATGTGCTAATGTCTGGGGTTGAGGCTGAAGACATAAGTTATTAACAAGAATCTTTTCTTAAATATTTTTTAGTTATTTGTGTTTAAGTGTTTTTGCTTAATTCAGCTGAAACATAAACACTATAGAAATTTATCTCTGAGATTAGTTTTTGTTAATTATTAAAGATTTCATATGTTTTCTTCTTAGAATTTGAGATTCTTAAGTATTTCTTGTAATTCAGATTTTGCCTTTGTTTCTTCTATAAACAGTTCATTTAATTTATTGGTTAGTGTCTTAAGTTCTTCCTCTCAATTAGTATTTATTCCTTTAGTTTCATCAACCGGTATGTATTTGGCTGGGGAAAGATTATATTCTTGCTCTCGAATATCTTCTAAGGTTTTGCTTGAACAAAGTTCTACTTGATCTTGATAAAGAGTTTCTTTTTCAGTAGATCTTCAAGAGTGAAAAATATCTTTGATTTTTTGTATATCCTCAACACTCAACTCTATTAAGTTTTTCTCTTCTTTCGAAGGAGAGCCCATATTTCTTAAGTCCATAAACAGAACTTCATTAGTTCTGTCTCTTAATGATCTTGTCCTTCCCTTTATCTCTACTGTTTTTGCTGACTTATCTCTATTCATAATTCAGAGAGTAACTGAAATTCCCGTATTAAAGAATGTTTTTGAAGGTAGCAAAATAATTGCCTCAATTAGGTCATTCTCAATTAATTGTTGTCTGATGGCTTTTTCCTTTTTATCGTCAGATGAAACAGCAATGTTTGAAAGTAAAAATGCTGCAATTCCATCATTAGATAAGTGATACAACATGTGAAGAATTCATGCATAATTTGCATTTGAAGTTGGAGGGACTTCATAACCTTGTCATCTCACATCTTCCAACAAACTATCTGCACTCCTTCAACCTCTTTGGTTGAAAGGGGGATTGGCTAATATAAATTTGGCCTTTAAATCTTTGTGTTGATCGTCTGTGAAGGTATTTTCCGGTTTCCCTAAATTAGTAATTTCTATTCCCCTAATAGCTAAATTTATCTTGGCCAGACCATATGTAAGTCTTTGCTTTTCTTGACCATAAATACTTATATTGAAGTCTCCTTGGTTGGCTTTAACAAACTCTGCTGAATGAACAAACATTCCTCCAGAGCCACAACAAGGATCATATACCTTTCCTTTATACGGTTCAACTAGCTCAACCATTAACTTAACAATGCAAGGTGGGGTATAGAATTCTCCTTCTTTGTTTTTGCCCCCACTCTTTTCTACTAGGGCATATTTATGCAAAAAGAATTGATATATCCTTCCAAATATATCTGTGTCTTGTTTAACTTCTGTGATTTTGCTTTCAATATTGTCTACAAGAGTTCTAAGATTCTTGGGCTTTAAGTTAATTCTTTGAAAGAAACCCTTTTCTATTACACCACCAAATTTTTTGGGATGTAATTGCTCAATAGCGGAAAAGGCTTCATCCAAGCAATAAGAGAGATTAGAGTTGTAACTTCTCTCTAGTATGTCATTCCATCTGGCTTCTTTCGGGAGATAGCAAATGTGTTTACTTTCGTAGAAATTAGACATATCAACATATTCTTCACCATACTCTTCTAGTATTTCCTTTCTTCTTTCTGAGAACTTATCATTTGCATACTTCAAGAAAAATAAATTAAGAACAACAAATTTATAATCGTGAACTTCTATTGAATCCCCTTTTAAGGCTGAAGTAATATCTCAAAGCTCTTCAAGAAAAGTTTTGGATTTAATCTTTTTCTCTTTAGCCATTATCTCTTAATTAAAAGTTATTGTCAGAACTCAAATGGCTAGATCTTGTATTGTTTTCACTTTTCCATTAGATTTAGCAGAAAATCTTTAGCTTTTTGAATGACACTGTAGTGTTCTTTATTGAAATAAGATAGAGGGGGTAACACACTTCTTAATCATCCTCCTTGCAAAACTTTATCTCTATCTTCTTTATTTAATACTTCTTTAATGTCTTCTCTCTTCTCAGCTTTAAAGTTGTTTTCTTTAATCCCGTCATCAAGTTCCTCATCTTTCTTTTGTTCTATATAGGTAGATCATTCTTGATCTATAGCTGTTGAGTCATTGTTTTCTCTTTTCTTTCATCTATCAATGAACTCTCCGATTAGAGGGGCACATTCTCTCATTTTCGTGTTACTAATAACTTTCTTCATAATCTTTTCTTTTTCCTCTCCTTTAACAATGAGTCTCAAGATGTAGTTAATATCTACATCCTCAGATCTAATTAATTCAAGTGCAAAATTATCAATCTCTGTTTTGACTTTTCCAGTTACAGTAACAGTAGGTTGAGTTCTAATTTTTTCTATCGTTGCTAAGCTCTCGAGATATTTAGCGTGGTAATTTTCCTTTTCTTCTTCAGTCAATAATTCTTTGTCTTTATATTCGGAATAACAAGACAATTTTTTGTGTATCTTTAAAGCTTCGTTGTATTGCTTTACAAAGTCTTCTGCATTCTCTTCACTAATACTTATTTGTTCATCTGGGTAATTTTGCATAAATTCCTCTATGATCTCCTTTCCTTCCGCATACAATTCTTCGAAATCTTTCTCAAGCAACAAGTGATGAGATTGCTTGAATTTGACCTCTCCACCAACATAGATTCTTAAAGCCTCATCTCTTTTAGCTCTAAGCGGAACAAAAGCAACAATATTTCCCTTATCTTTTAATTCACTGTGTATTCTGTTAGTTCTAGAAAATATCTGAATTAACTCGTGCAATTCTTTAATGTTCTTGTCAATTCAAAGAGTATTTAAAGCTGCTGAGTCAAATCCAGTCAAAAACATATCAACCACAATTAATATGTCTATCTTGACTTCTCTAAGTTTTTTAGTTAAGTCTTCTCTTCAGCTTTCATAACTTTTCCTTAGTTCATATCTCAAATCAAAGTCTGTTCCAAAGGTTTTGTTGTAGTCTTCAATTATTCTTGACAAGGCATCCACATTCCCTTGACTGTTTTTTTCTTCTTCAGAACTAATGGAGAATATAGCTGACATAGTTAAGTGGTCTCCTATCTTTTCCTTAAATATCTCATAATATTCCAGTAAATCCTTAATTGAGTCAGTTACAAAAAGAGAGTTGAAATATTTCTTAAAGGCAGATCCTTTTGTTTTTCTCTCAAAATTCTCTAAAACTCAGTCAACTATCTTACTCTTTCTAAGTCTCCTGTTTTGAGGATCATCAAGCTCTAATTCATAGTTCTCTACATTCTTAAAACCAGCTTCATCATATCTTCAAGAAAGTACATTATTGTCTTGCAAGGCATCTAAAAGAGTATAGGTACTTAAACATTCAGTAAAGTATTTGTTTGTTCCCTTTGCATTCTTCTCCTTTTTTTCATCTTCTTCCTTATCTTCTTTTTTTCCAAATATAGGGGTTCCACTTACTCCGAAGATAAAACTTCTCTTAAATCTGTTTTCTGTAATTCTTCTCATATGTCCCATTTCTCCATCACTACCTTGAGATCTATGGCATTCATCAAAGATAAAAACTACTCTTTCTTTGAGTACAGGAAGCTCTAAGAAATTTTCCCATCTACATGCTTTATTTAGCTTTTGAAAGGTAGTGGTTATTGCTTTACAACTGGGATCTTTTAGTTTTTGGACTAGCTCAGAGGTTTTGAAGGTTGCAGTATTGTCATCATCTCCAAACTTGTGAAACTCTCTCTGTGTTTGTGAATCTAATACTTTTCTGTCTACTACAAAAAGAACTTTGGAAATACCTTCAACCTTGGAAATTAACTCTCTAGCTTTGTAGGAAGTTAAAGTCTTACCACTCCCCGTTGCGTGTCAGATATATCCTCTCGATTCCGGATTTCCCTCTAATTTTTCTGCTATCCCCCTTTTTACTCTGTTAACCATAGCCTCAACTGCACTTATTTGATAGGGCCTCATGACTATTAACTTTTTGTCTGTAGTGAATACGCAATATTTAGTCAAGATATTTAGTAAGGTGTTTTTTTCAAAAAAATGTTTTGTGAAGTCAAAGAGATTTTCAATCCTATTGTTCTTGCTGTCAGTCCAATAACTTGTTAGTCTGAAATTGGCATTTTCTTGCCTATCACCTCTAGATCTCTTAACCCAAGCCAAGTTAGAAGTGTTAGAGAAATACTTAGTTTCTGAGCGATTGGAAATGACAAATAACTGAACAAATCAAAAAAGTTTGAAGTAACCAGAGAGATACTCATATCTGTCATATCTTTCTAACCTCCTGAAACTGGATTCAAGTCTTTCTCATGTTTCTTTAAGTTCTAGAAATACTGTAGGTATTCCATTAACTAGAATAACTAGATCTCTTCTCTCTTTTGAAGGCTTAAAAACTTGTAAGTAATTTCTATGTATGTTTTCTTTGTCTATTAAGTGGATGTTTGATCATTTGTCATCTTTTTGGCTTAAGTTCTTTACATAGTCTTTTTGAATTGTGTGAGTTGCCTCTTCAATGGTTTTTCTCTCAAAATACTCTTGAAAAAATCAATTTCATTCAGCATCAGAGAACCTAAATTCTCTGGATTGTTTTAAGCTATTTAGTTTTTCTAGTTGGGATCTAAGATTCTCTCTTAAGTGTTCTTCATCTTGAATATCTATGTATTCATAACCTTGTTGTTGAAGAAGATGAATTAATTCTTTTTCTATCTCTCTATTGGTCTTAAAATGTTCTTTTTCATCAGAAAAAGGGGGCTCGTATTGCAGGGGGACTGTGTTATCCCCCATGGGCTATTCCTTCTTCTTCTCTTTTTAATTCTGCTTCTATCTCTCTAATAACTTTCTGTAGCTCCACTTTTAATCTTTCAATCTCCCGTTCTGCTAATTCCATCTCTCTATTAAGTTCGTCTATGTCTATTTCTTCCTCTTTCTCTTCAGCAAAAACATATCTGTTAATTGCTAGGTTGTAGTCTTGTTCCTTAATTTCTTCATAGCTGACTGACCTTGAAAAGAAAGGAATTACCTTTCTTGAATAATAGGTGTCAAGAATCTTTTGAATATTTTCTTTGGCTAATCTGTTTTTAGTTTTGGCTTTTTCAAATTCTTTGCTGGCATCAATGAAAAAAATATCTGTATTAGGCCTTCCTTTCTTTAATACCAAAATACAAGTGGCGATGTTAGTTCCGAAAAACAAATTATCTGGTAGAGCAATTATAGAGTCAACATAATTACTTTCTATTAAGTACTTTCTGATTTTTTCTTCAGCCCCCTTACGATAAAACACACCAGGAAATAGAACAATTGCCGCAACTCCACCTTGATTCTTTAGGCAATAACAGGAATGCATTACAAAAGCAAGATCAGACCTATTCTTCGGGGCTAAAGCGCCTGCCGGGGAATATCTTGGGTCAGATTTGATTTCTGCAACTTCATGTCCTTTTCAAACAGAAGAATAGGGAGGATTAGACACTATTGCATCAATTTCACAGTGTTCTTTAGAAAGTGGAGATAATAAAGTGTCTCCAAAAGCAATATCGAAATCGTTGTAATTTACATTTCTTAAAAACATATTCATGAATGCTAGCTTGTGAGTAGTGTCATTAATTTCTTGCCCATATATCTTGCTTAAACTGCCTCCTTTTTCTTTAACTGCAGATAAGAATTTAAGCAGTAAAGAGCCAGATCCGCAGGCTGGGTCATAAACCTTTTCTATCTTTGTTCTATTGTCCAGAGCCAGCTTAGCAAGTAACTCAGATACTTCTGAAGGGGTAAAGAATTCTCCACCACTCTTCCCAGCACTTTGTGCGTACATTCCTATTAAGTATTCATATGCAGCTCCAAAAGAATCAATGTATACTCCCTCTCCACAAAGTTCTTGTTTAATCTTGTTAATTCCTTTGAGTATCTCTAGAATTCTTTTGTTCTTAATTTCTAAAGTTTTTCCTAGTTTCTCGCTACTATTTAGCTGAATAACTGAGAATAGACTGGAAAAGTATTCAAAACTCTTACAACCTCTGGCTGATTCAGAAATATTGTCAAAAGCTCTTTTTAGTCTTTCTTGAATTCCATCTGCATGAGATGATTTCTCAGCCTCTTTTAAAACATTCTCAAATAAATCACTGGGTAAGATGAAATATCCTTTTTCTTGCTTGAGAGACTCCTTCATTTCATCCAATACGTCTTCATCTGACAAATCAGCATAGTCAAAGTTTGAATCGCTTTGTCTTTCGTTTTCATTAATGTCACTTTTCAGTCTCTCAGAAATATATTTGTAGAACATAAAACCCAGAACATATTCTTTAAAGTCTCACCCATCCACCATATTTCTAAGACCATCTGCTATCTTTCAAATGCTTTTAGCAATATTCTCTCTTAATTCCAATTCAGTCATTAGTTAATTAGTTTTTCTCTGTAGTATCTAGATTGTTGTTTAAGTAAAAGAATTTCTTTAGGCAAGCCTTTAGAAATATTTTC
>NZ_QKVO01000009.1 GCF_003265155.1 Mycoplasma wenyonii
GCCCCCCCCGAAAACTATGCCATTAACACCACCAGTCAGCCCACCAACTATGGCTATTAGGTATTTAGTAGAGATCAATCTATCCTACTAGCAACTTAATGGATACTGGGAGATAAATACCTTTGATCTTTACATAGGATCTAAAGATTGAGAATAGATAGATACCCGCAAGAATACCGAATACGCCTACCATTAATACATTACTTGTTATTAATGGAAGCAAGATAGATTGACTGTTAAATAGAACATCTACATATTTACCTAGTACCTTAGGAACTACCAGAGAACCAATAAAGGAGGACAAGAATAGTAGGAATAATAGGTAGACAATTATTGGCATACTATTTTCTTTAGTTCCAAAACCTAGTAGTTTCATAGTTACAAAGACATTTTCTAGGTCTTTAATTAGTAAGTAAACAATTGTTATCAAGCTCACTAGTAATAGTGGGAAAATAACGAATATTACTAGGTAAGAAACATTATTAGTTAAGTTACTTAAGTTATTAAAGACTACATCACCTACAATACTGTGATTCATTATTCAAAGTAGAGCTGTACCCATTGGGTTTGGATAATCCTTAAATGTTTGTGCAATTCTAGAAGTTAGTTTTTGAACAGCTTCATCTACTTTTCCAGACTTTTGAGATTCAGAGTCACTTGCCGTTGAAGTCTGTTGAGTTTGATTAACTTTAGGTCCAGTTTTTATGTACTCTTCGTAACCAACAGCCCCTTTTCCGACTTGAGTTTCAAAGATACTGTAGTTTCTCTTTGCAAAGTAGGTATCTCCACCCCCCGTACTCTTACCCCCATTTAAGTCACTATCCTTGAAAGGAGCATTACTACTGAACAAAAGATTAAAGGCAGCATTTCCTGTCTTTTGTTGAATAATGGTGTAGATACCTGAGACAGAGTAAGAAGACAGGGAAACACTTAGTTGATCTGGGTATCTTCCTTGTTCTCTCTTAGGAGTAAATATTCCATTGAAACCTTTATCTTCATTTAGTCCCAAAATCTTGTTTAGGTCTTTTTGAGACATAAAGTAGGCTTCTTTGTAGTAAGAATCAAAGATCCCAGCTACTCTTAATTTGTTGTCTTTGATCTTCTTATTGTTTCAGGTTTTTCTATCAGTACTTAATTTACAACCATCATCTGCGCTAGCTGAGGTTAGTTGAGGTTGTGTTTCAATTGGTTTCAATTGACAAGTGAATCTAGTGTAGTGGTTTTCAGGTTTGAAAGTTATAGTATCTCCTACTTTTAGGTTGTGTTTTTTAGCTGCAAATTTGTTTATGAGTATTGGGTAAGGCTCTTCTGATCCTGAAGATACTTTTGTGGTATTTTCGTATAGCTTAGAGTTAATTAACTTTCCGTTTTCATAAAGCTTGTAGAAAGAACCTCTTTTATCTTGTTTTAGACCTATAATTCTTGCATCCTTCTTTAATTCGTTACCTCCATTCTTTAGTTCTCCTTGAGATCAGGTATAGGTTTGGTCGCCATCAGGTGTTTTATTTGGGTCAAATGAGCCACTTCCTCCATTTTTCATAGTAGAAGAGTAGTATTCAGGTTCTTGATCACCACTTGCATCTGTTCCATCTGAGTCAGTTCTTGCTGAGTGAACTATATTACCAAAGGTGTATTTAATTGGCAAGGAGTAATCTATTACTGGATTCTTTTTCTTAAATTTGGTTTCTCTTTGTTTTGCAAAGTCTTCTATTGCAGTAAAGACTAGGTATAGGAATTCAGGGTTATAGATAATAAATAGTTCTTTGTCTATATCTGTAGCTTCGTTAAAGAAGACTATCTTCTTACTATCTAGGTGATAGATACCACTTTCAAATGGTTTTGCTTGACTAGTACTTCTCTTAGTTCTTCCGGATTGACTACTATTACTACTGCAACTACCATTTGAGCCACCATTAACTTTCTTTAGTTCTTGATTTGGCTCTAGACATTTACTATCTTGTTGTCTTCGGTTAGTCTCTTGTTCTTCTCTACCTATATCTGTTCCTTTGAAGTATCAGCTTTTTTTACCTTTGTGTTTGTCTCCTTGTCTAGATAGGACTTTACTGTCATCTTGTGGGGTTGTGGTTGTTGATGTTGATAGAGTATTTGTGTTTTCATGCTTCTTCATAAATTTGGAGACAAAAAGAGGACCATATTTACTCTTGACTAGATCTTCTATGAATTTGTCATAGTTCTTTTCATCCATTTTTTGAAGAATAGGTTGGATCTTTTCTAGTTCTTTAGATTGTTGGTCTCAGATGTTGTATTTTTGATACCCTGTATCTGAGCTATATTCGAAATCAATATCTAGAAGAATTCTCATAAGAGTCTTACCTTTAAAGAAGTCCATAGCAGAGGAAGCAATATCTTGGTCTCTTGCAGAGATAATTCAGTAGTTAGGGTACTTATCTAGGAGTTGTTTTAGGTTTTGATTACTGGAAGATGATTCTCCTGTGCCATTAGTTTTGTAGATTTCTTTGTCTCTGATGTAGTAGGTTTCTTCTGCGCCGGAAGAGCCATTCTCTTCAATTGTTCATTCTTCTTGTTGCCCACCATTCTTTTTCTTGACTAAGCAGAAGAGTTCATCAAATTTAGCTACTTTTAGAACACCGCTCTTACTTTTCTTATCGTAGGAACATTCATCCATTTTTTCTGGTTTTTTGATTGATTTACCAGTGTATTTCTCTCAGACTTTTTCTAGAAGCTTAGGCTCTCTGTAGCTACTACTGTAGTAATCAGTTGTTTTTTGGCCAGCGCCTCCATTCTTCTTAATCTTTTGACCTATCTCTTCGTAGGTGGCTAAGTTGTATTCTCCTGATTGTTGAGTTGGAGTTTGAAAGTCTAGTTCGAACTCATGTGTTTTTACTTCATTTTCTGTCTTACTTACCTTAGAGAATTGACCATGGTTATGTAAGAAGAAGTTAAGGAAGATAAATCCTATAACAGAGGTCATAGAGAGAATGCCTGACTGACCAAAGGTATTAAAGACTAGAACTGATTTGAATTTCCACATAGCAGAGATCTTGTGAATAATTCTGTAGACAAATAGGGTTAGTCTATTTACCTTTAGAGAGGCGGTAGTTTTTAGTAAGGCACTTACATTGTCTTTAAGTGCATATCTAGAGTAGAAGTAAGAGATTGGTACCATAAAGGCCAAGACTTTCAAGATAAAGTAGAGAGCATTAGTTGCCCCTAATGGATTCATCTGTACCGTTAGATATCAGAAAGCAGAGATAATAGAGTAAAAGGAGGATTGCATTGCTCAAGACAATAGGAATCCCATTGTTGTAGCTATTGCCAGAGGAACTAAGGTAAATAGACAGATATTAAGAAGAACATCTATCTTTATCATCCCATTGGCTACAAAGTTACCAAAGAGATAGAGGTTACTTTGTAGGTACTTCTTAATCAGAATAAGTAGAAGTAGTAGAACTACTACATATACTGCACAGGAAAGAATATAGGAGACAGCCCCCACTCTAGTTTGGAAAGTAGGAATATAGGAGTTTCTAATGGCATATAGTTGATCACTTCCTTCATCTTCACCTAGTAGGGTGATGTGGTAGTAGTCTTTGTAGTTATTCATTTTTGAATCAATGAATCTCTTTAGTTTCTCTTTATATGCTTTTCTTTCTGCAGGACCTTTTGCTAGAGTGTTTTCTGGTAAGCCAATAGTTATGTATTGCTCTTGGTATTTGACAGTACCTCTGTCTTTTAGATCATTGAAACCATAGTTGTCTACATAGATTAGAGCTTCTTTATTCTTGTCAGGTTGTAGGGTAATTCATGACTGAACAGGATAGAGTAGGTCAGGGGTCTGACCAGTTCCAACAATAATCATTTGTTTTTCTCCGACATTGACTAAGTGTTTTGAATTATTTGGGTTTTGAATGAATTTCTTGTAAGCCCCCTCTCAAGTTTCTTGAGTTAGTCATAGGTTATTAACTAGCTTTCTGAATTCTTTGTATTGTTCATCTGAGATAGGCTCTAGACCATGTATCTTTGCATATTCCGGAGAGACAACAGTAAAGCTGGAAGTAGGTTGATCTATGTATCCAATAGTCTTGAAGTTACTAATAGGGACATAAAGTGAGGGAAGTAATTCTTTAGAGATGATGTAGTGCTTGTATGGCGTTGTGAAGTTGAAGATTATTCTGGAACCATTAGAGCTTCAAGTTCTTTTGAAGATCTCTTCTAGTCATAGTTGAAGAGTTGTGTACATAACAGGTTCAAATTGAGTGGTTTTAATGGCTGGAATATTTCAGGTGTCTCTTCAAGGGTATTGGAGATAGTCAACTCATCAATGAAGAGTATTTCTAACTCCTCTGTATTCTTGATTGGTTTGTTGTACTTGATTGTCTTGTTGTGGCTTTGTCTTTTCTAATTCACTGTCTGAGTATTTAGCTCTAGAGATCATTCTGAGCATTGGAATCATTGCAGGAGAATAGAAAGGCTCATCATAGTTTCTTATGAATTCATTTAGTAGTCTTTCTTGGTTTTCTCTAGCTCTGAAAAGAGGATTACCTTTGATGATCTTAATTGGGTTAACAATACCTCTTTCTCAATCTTCTTCATAGGCAATCACCTTAAAGGAGTGACCATCAAATTTATTAGCTTTTTGTTCTGCACTACTAGAGACTTGAGTAATTCCAACATTTGATAGTTGAACAGATTTATGGATATTGAACTTAAGTTGTTCTTTTTCTTTTGAAGATTTCTTTCTTGTCTTTAGTTGATTGTCTTGGTGTAGTCTGTATTTGTTGAAGATTTTTGTTACATCAGCTGTTCTTTTCATAGTTCTTCCTGCAGCTTCTTTAAGTCAAGGATTCTGTTCTATTGGAACTCAGAGTTCATCAGAGTGTTGAGAGACCCTAGAGTTTGAAGAAACTTGAGAAACTTGTGTCATTGCTTGATCTGGATTTTTTCTAAAGTCTTCGAGAATTTTTCTAACGTCTAGGTGTTGCGTATCAAGAAGTAAATCTTCCATTTCTATCTTCAATTTGTTTTTTCTTCTTTCTTGATGTTTTTTGAGATATTCACTTTCCATCATTTTTTTCGCTTCAGTTCCAGCTAATAACTCTAGCTTGGAGACCTTTTGATTTTTTGCCCGCCATCCCCCGTAGATCCCAGAAGGAGCCTCAGCATCATTACATTTACCTTCTCCCTTTTTTTTTGTAATTCCGCAGTAAGAACTGAACTCTATGCCTGAACCTAAACCAGTTCCATATTGATTCTGTCCTTTAGAATCTGTTGGTCTTCCATTAGTAAAGTTTCATCCACATCATTTTTGGTTGTGGTTGTGGTTGTGGTTGTGGCATTTCTCAGGACCGTTATCATCACTATTTGACTTAAGAAAAGGAGTTAATTCTTGCTTTAATTCTTTTTTTTTTTGATCTTTTGCTTCTACTTGATTTCCCTTAACAAAGACGACTAAACCTTCTCCATTACCGCTATTTTTCTGTTCGTTAAATCAGCTTTGAACATAATCCTCTAGGAGTTTACCTAGAAACTCATCACCTAATGCATGTTCTTCTGTGTATTCTGCGCATTCTCTTCTATACTTAGGGTTTTCTTTAGCGACGAGCTGTTTTCCATTTCCTTTAAATTCAGCATCTCAGACACCCTTAAAACGTAAGTGTGGTCTGACTCAGTAATTTGTGTAAATAGATTTGAGTCCAGTCATAGGCATACAATAGTCAGAACCATAATCAGCTTTTGTTTGTCTAAATCTACTCATTCTTTCTGGAGCCATCTTATGCTCAAATGTAGTCATTCATCCTAAAGGAGTAATAATTCTTATCTCTTTCGGCGCATTAGGTTTTACTTCTGCATCTACTACTGTAACCTCAACAGGAACAGTAAAGCTAGAGCCACCCATATAATTCTCAACTTTACCTGTCTTAATAAACATGTCATTCTTTGGTAAAGAAGAGTAAGGGAAAAGAGAGGTATCAATAATCCCTTTGATGTTGTCTGTAGAGATCTGAACAAATGCAGAACAACCTGCAAAAAAAGTGATTACTGAGGAGGAGAAAAGATTACTTCTGAGATGGTTAGTTACTGTCTTAGAGAGTAAGAACATCGGCCCCTGATTTAACTTGTTTTCAAGTTAAATTTATCTATTATACTACAGCTCTCCCTCTTGCAGGGGAGAGAGCCTTATTAGACCACTACATAACTACTCTAAATACCTTAAAAAAAGACTTAAAATATTTCTTAGCTATAGTTACCTAGCTAGCCCGAACCAAGTCAGGCTAGAAATAGAGCAGCTTTAAAGGTTAACTAACTGAGCTATAGCCCTATATATTCCTTCTAGTTTTCTTCTTTAATCTTTACTACTACTTGAATAAATAGAACCAGCACAAAGACTACACAATAATCTAACTAGATAAACAGCCATTTGCATTAATTGAGTTAAAGCTTCAAATACAAAGAATAGTTCTCATTTCTTAATTGCAACCATATCTGTTTGATCTAGATATTTAATAACTGTTTTCATTCTATAAACAGTTAATACTGGAGCAGTAAAGATAATCACACCACTCAAAAGTACCATTAAAAAGTTATACATTCTATAGGTACTATCACTAGATACTGCTAGAGTCGCAACCAATCCAATAAGGAACAATACTAAGTAAGCAATATAACAAGTTCTCAAGAATCTAGATAGTTTAAGAGCACTGGAGTGTTTCTTCATTCCTAGCCCAATTAAAACTGGAATTGCGTAGACCAATAAGGTAGTACCAAACAAACCAACACCTAACAACATACTAGAACTCATTCAACCAAAACTCTTATTATCGCCTAGTACAGCAAGTAACTTAAGAGCCTTAAATAGTCCACAGAAAACAATTCCATAGGTACAAATTAAGCAGAAGTAAGCCCTCTTTACAAATTTAGGAGTAACTTCCAGAGGATTACTGTGATATTTAGGTAAGTAGTAAAACATTAAAGCTAGTCCAGAGAATAAAGCTAATATACCACCTAAAACACCAAAACCATAATGACTAAAAACAGAACTAGCTTGACCAGCTTCTATTAAAGCAGTTAAGCTACAAACTAATAATCCAAATACACTAAATCCAAAAGCTGATTGAGTAAATACTCTTTTAATAAAGCTGAACTCAAATACACTTAATTCCTCTCTAAGTTGTTCTTTAAATAACCCTAGATTAAATACAGACCTCATATATATAAAAGTTAACTAACTAGTAATTAATCATTGAAAAAATTGAGTAATCACAAATAATTATTCTATAAAAGATTTCCAACAAATTTAAAAGCTCATACTGGAGCAGCCAATGGGAATCAAACCCACATCCTTTGCTTGGAAGGCAAATATTTTATCACTAAACTATGGCTGCAATAATTTAAGATTCTTGCTTTCCACCCATACCATAGCCATAATAACCAAAGATAAATTATGGTGCTGGGAGAGAGACTCGAACTCTCACGCAATTTTATTGCACGGGGACTTAAATCCCGGGCGTCTGCCAATTTCGCCACCCCAGCAAAGTCTTGCCCATAATATTCTAACTTAAGAGCAAGAAGATAGTTAATTTGGTGACTCACCTGGGATTCGAACCCAGGACCCTTTGGTTAAGAGCCAAATGCTCTGGCCGCTGAGCTAGTGAGTCTTTCTCTCTTTTAACTATAAATAACTAACTATCCTAGAGAAAATAAGGATTAATTAATGGTGATTCACCTGGGATTCGAACCCAGGACCCTTTGGTTAAAAGCCAAATGCTCTACCGCTGAGCTAGTGAATCTTTGGCTGGGCTGGAAGGATTCGAACCGTCGCATCATGGAGTCAAAGTCCATTGCCTTACCGCTTGGCTACAGCCCAATAAATGGTGGGCAAGGAGGGATTCGAACCCCCGTAACCTAAAAAGGTATCTGATCTACAGTCAGATGCGTTTAACCACTTCGCTACCTACCCTTTTCCGACTCTAAAGAGCAGAAAATCCTTATTTATTTTAGGTTCTAATAATGGCCCTAAAGGACCACTAATAAACTAAATTAATTTTTAACTTATTACTTTCCTAAAAACTTTACTAAGTTAGAGTTATTTTTTATTTAATTACGTATTTCATGAGTAGATAGAGTATGAGGCCTTCCTTCTTGTGTATTTGTAGTGTCTTTACATTGAAGCTCAAATAAATTACTTACATATCTCTTAAATGAACAGTTTTCCTCTAACTTTTCTATCTCTGCTGAAGGAAAGTAATTAGTATCTCCTCCCTCTTGAATAGATCTACCATCTTGTCCTTTTAGTTTCATCTGCAACTCAAAAGCATTAGAAGAGTCTGTTTTCTTCTTTCAAGAAAGTGTCTCTATATCTTTAGTAGTTCCTTCAGAAGTACTTCCTTTTTCTCATCATTTAAAGACAGGTTTATCTTCTTGCCCTCCTGTACATACTCATAATCTTGTTTCAAGTTCGTTGTTCTTCAAAGGCAAATGTCTACAAATAGACTCATATTTAACCTCTACTGAAGATCTATCGCCTCCTCTCAGGGAATTAAAAGAACCATTAACAGCAAGATAGGTAATTGGAGTAACCGTTGCTACACCGATAGCTCCCGCTATAGCTATCTTGCCTAATAGAGATAAAGCTATTGCCATTTAGTTAAAGATTATCTAAATAAACAAACTTACTCTGTCTCTCAGAGCAAACTTAAGGATTGCAAAGTATGTTCTTCTTTAGGACTTTCCCTCCCATTAGATAAACAATCCAATCTATTATCAGATCATCTAACAGAACATTTAGTTTTTAGTTCTACTTGATGTAACTTATCTAAGTTTGCTTTAGTACCTACTGAAAATTCTTCACTTTCTTCATTAGTTTGTTCTGTTCCTTTATTAGCATACTTAACAGTAATCTTTATAGAGTTAGATTGAGAGAAATCAAAGCTTTTGACTTCTCTTAGCCCTTGATTATCTACTTGATTTTTATAAACAAAGAAGTTAAAGTCACTAGAACTGTCAATAGTCTTACATACTAGTAACTGTGCATTTATATCTTCTGAGTCATCTGAAGAACTCTTAGTCATAAAAGTTAATACCTTACAGTTTTTGTCATACTCTCAAGCCTTAGCTATTTTCTTATTATCTTTAACTCTAGAAGAGATCAACTGAGGTAGAATTATAGGTCCTGCAATGGCAGAACCCACAACTGCAACCGCAGAAAGTTTAAGAAGACTTCCTAGAATGAAGGAAATGTTCTAAAAAGAAATTATCTGTTTCAAGCAGTAAGTGATCATGTTTGAGAGGAGGAGGATCCACAAATTAATTTATGTACTTCGGCCTCTTCTTGTCAGTTAACTGTACAACTTTCTTTTAAGTCTTTATTGTTGATAGGTTCTCATGCTTTTCATTCACTAGAGTTCATAGTTTCAGGAGATCCTTCATTCTCTCTATAAGTAATAGTTACTTGTACAGAAGATATTTGTTTAGCATCAAAACTCTTAACTTCTTTGAATTTGTCCTTTCCCTCTCCCTGTTTAACTAATTGGAAAATAGCTTTATTGGAGGAATTATCTTCAGTCTTGCAAGTTAGAAGATGAAAATGTTCTTCTCTATCACTATCACCTTCTACGTCTTTAGACAAATTTATCAACACCTCACAATGCGGTTGAGGAGTTGTTTGTCGCGATGCAGAAGAGCTTTCTTCTTGTAACTTAGTAACTAATATTGGTGTGCCAATAACCGCCCCTCCCAATAAAGTTATGCCAAAAAAATTACTTAAAAAACCTACTAATAGTGAAGACATTAATACTCTTCAGAATCTAATCCAATGCTTTGACTCACACTTTTAAGAACTCAAAAAAATTCCGTATCTCTAAAATCCATTCGCTTGTAATCATTTGATCAATCAACAAAACACTTTTCTTCTAGCTTCACCCCGTGTAATTTATCTCAATTTGAGTTTTGGCTAATTCTCATATCTTCTTGAGATTGTGAGTCTTCACCACTCCCTTGATACTTAAAGGTAACTGTTCCAATAGTATTTCTTTCAGGCACTTGATAACTAAGGCTTTCTATCTTCTTTATAGGAGTTGATTGATCTTTATAGAGATAGACACCTATGTCTTTTGCAGAATTATTCTCAAAAACCTTACATACAAAAACATGTCTGGTAATTTCATCTTCATCTTTAGTTAGAGACATTAAGACTTGACAGTTCTTCTTGTACTCCTCTAGATTACTTAACCTAACTTTTCCAGAAGATTCTGGAGAAGAGCTTGTTGTCTTAGAAGACACAGATGAAGAAGATGATTGTGTTTTAGCGAGTGAAACACCACCAAAAACTGCCCCCCCCAATAAAGTAATTCCAGAGAATTTACCTAGGAGACCAAGCAACATATGTATTTAGTTAAGAGTTGAAAACAACTCTATGTGAAATTAAATATACAGGATTATTATTTTTAAAGCCTCAAAACTCCACTCTAAAATCACAGATACTAAGGTATGTCTTGATTCGCAAGAGGTGCAGTGTTGTTAATTTCTTCTTATGGAGTTTCTCACTTTCCTCAAGGAGTTAAAGAAGTAGCTAATTTAGTAGAAAGATTCAAAGGTTCTTTGCCCCCCCCGCGATAAGTTCCACAACACAAACAATTAGTTCACCTGTTCAGGAGATAATACAAGAAAAAGGATTTAAGAACTGTTCATTCATAACAGGCTTTAATCATAAAGCCTTATTGTATGTGTGTGTTAGGAAAGATGGAAAACCAGAACCTACTTTCTTCTATTACGATAGGTCTCAAGAAAAAAGTAAGAGAATTAAGCAAGTAGAGACTATTTCAGGAGGATCTAGTGGTAGATATTCAAGAACAGTAACGATAGAGTATGAAGGAGGATCTAAGCCCCTATATTATGCCCCTCCACAATGAAATAGGTATTGAAAAGGCAAAAAAATTAAGCCTGAGAGCCAATGCAAGGTTACAAAGGGAAGCGCAACCTCCTTCAATACCTTAACTTGCAATCTGGAATCTAGTTCTAATGCTTGAACACAGGAAATTCCAGCCATTCTTTAGTCTTTAACACTAAGATAGGGTTAAAAGGGATATGTCTTGAATTGCTAGAGGATTAGGATTAGTAGTTTTTTCTAGTGGAGCTACGTTTTCAGCACAAGGAGTACAACGTGTTTCTAAATGAGTTCGAGAGACATTTAAGACTGTAAGCGCCCCCCCAGTTAGTTAGTCGACAGACAAGTACCACACAACCTAGTACAGTTAGTACAACAACTCCCTCTGGATCTCAACCATTAGCTGAGTTAATTAGACAAAAAGAGTATGATGGTTGCTTGCCTTTAGGTAGAGGAAGACTTATTTTTCTATATGCTTGTTTAAAGACATATGAGAACAAAGCCAATGAGACACACTGATACTACTATGACACTTCTAGATCTATCTCTTCAGCTTCTCAGAGAATAAAGCAAATATCTAGCATTCAAGATACCTCAAGTAGAGCCCCAACTATGTCTTTTATGAATGGTCTAGGAACTAAATCACTTAACTATCCACCATTCTGAATGAACAAGCTTAAAGGGGCGGAATTAAAGTCAGGATCTAACTGTGGTTTTATAAAAGGAGAAGGAACAAAGGCAATCTATACCTTAAGCTGTAACGATTACAAAATTGAAGAGAATGTTCGGTTCTAAGGTAATATAAGTCCCCTAAAAAAATAACTGACACTCATTTATTAGTTAGTTAACTGCCTTCTTAGAAAAGCTTGCTTATGGTTTTTGTGTTGTGAGTGGCATATGTACTTTTTCCTCTTGTATTTACTAATCCTCTTAAGAGACCTGTCATTGCACACACTGGGGGGGGCAAAAAGAAGAAACAGTTCAGCAAGCTTTAGAAGGAACTCATAAGAAAAGAGAAGAGTATAAAGGCTGTTCTGCCTTTAGGGGAAATAGAGGAAGTACAGCTTTATATATTTGCGTTAAAGAAATGTCAAATGGATCACATAGACCACACTTCTATTACTATGACAGAACTAAACCATAGAAATCCTTACAGGTAATAAGTCTTTCAATAATTGGAATAGGATCTTCTTCTAAAACAATAACTATGAATTTTGACAGTAGATCTTCACAAGTATTGAGTTATCCCCCTACTTGAGCAAGATTTTGAAAAAATCATTCACTGACTCCAAATAGTGATTGCTCAATTAGTAAGTTAGGAAGTTCTAGTTATTCTCCTTCTTGTGGCACTTTAGTCCAACATACCATTAATACTTAAAAGTCCCCTAAAATCACAAGTAAAAGGACAGTTCTAGCTTGGCTCTATCACAAGTAATCTTTAAGACTCTTCAATTACTCACTCTCGCAGGAGGAGTTTCAATGTCACCTCAGGTAGTTAAGCATGTAAAGAAATGAATTAATGATACCTTTTATGCCCCCCCCGCGAATTAGTTAGTCACGAAAGCTCTTCAACAACTGGTTCTCAGACATCTACCACTGATCAAGGAACTACGGCACAGGAAGCTCAGACAACTGTAACTCCCCCGCCCGCAACGCCTCCAGCCCCACAGCCTCCAGCGCCCGCAATACACGAAGTACTTGCCTCTAAAGGTTATGAAGGATGTTCTCTTTTAGCTAGACAAACAGGAAGAAAACATCTACTGTATGTATGTTGAAAAAGAGATAATAAGGGAACTAATAAACCTTCTTTCTTTTACTATGACAGAACCAGATATAGGCTAAAAGAAGAGGCACAAGCCAATCATATAGAAAACATGACTAAAGGCACGTCTGGAAAGGTAACTCTTCACTTCAAGGAGGGAGATCCGAAAACATTGGAATATCAATCTCCTTTCTGAATGAGACACTTCCAAGATAATGGATTAAATCCAGATGAAAAATGCGAGCTAAAGAGCAGTGATGGCCATAAGTCTCCTTATACCTTGTCCTGTAAAAAGAAAGACCAAAAAGACCAAATGATTCAAGAAGGCATTCACATTTAGTTAAGGGAACTCTCCATAAAATCTCAAATACATAGGCAGTAATTTATTTATGGCTCTTCTCGGCAGGCTAGCTCAAGAAAATAGACTTTTAAGATTCAAGATAAATCTGTCTAATTAATAATGCCTTTTATTACTAAAGCCTTACATCTAATAGTGGTTGGAAGTGGAGCAACATTTGCGGCCCAAGGAGTTAATAAAGCACAGAAATGATTTAAAGAGACCTTTAGTGCCCCCCCCGCGTTAAGTAGCCAAGAACCGAGTCAAGCTTCCAATAGTTCTAATCAAGAAAGTTCTTCTGTAACAACTGTTACCCCATCAGTACAACAACCTCCTCAATTAGCACAGATACTAAAGAAAGAGGGGTATGAAGGCTGTGAGCTCCTAAAAGGTCAAAGGATCAGAAAACAAGTAGTTTATGTTTGTTGAAAGAAAGATGGATCTACAACCCCATCCCTTTATCACTATGATAGGTCTAAGTATCAAACAAATAAAGAACAATCAGCCAACCAAATTACAGGAATAACTTATCAAAACTCTAACTTAGCACTCTTGAAATTTAAAGATGGAAAGACAGAGAACTTAAGTTCTCCTCATGTTTGAATGAGAAAGTGGCAAAGTAAGGGAGAAGTTAAGCCAGAAACTGAATGTAAATTTGAAAAGGTAACAGAAAGCAGTAACTCCCATAAGTTAACTTGCGCAGACTATCAAGTACAAACAGGAATACACTTTTCTTCTTAAATACTCATCAAGCCTAAATAAGTAATTAAAAGAATCCTGAAGAAAAGTTTGCAATTTTAAGATTCAAGGTAAATAGACCCAGCTAATCATGTCATTTATTATGAGAGCTTTGCCACTATTGTTAACAGGAGCAGGGGCCACATTCTCCCCACAAGGAGTTAAGAAAATAACGAAGTTCTACAACAACATCTTCAACGCCCCCCCCAGCCAATCAGTAACTACTAATCAAGTAACGGAATCTACAGAAGACATATCCTCCTCCAGCGAAGGGACAATCGGCACTACAGAGGTCAGTCAACCAACCACTCAAGCCGCCCCCACTCCACAACCTCCACCCGTAAAGCCAGTTCCGCCTCCCCCTCCGCCAATAATGCAAGTATTAAAAGAGGCTGGTTATGAAGGGTGTGAATTGCTAAAGGGTTTAAGAGGAAAGAAGTTTGTATTGTATGTATGTTGAAAGGAAGGAAATCCTAAGACTCCCTCACTTTTCCATTACGATAGAACAAAAGTTAAGTTAGTAGATGGAAAGGCAAAAGCGGATCAAATTATCAGTATTACCTATAACTCTTCTAATTCAGTAATGATGAAATTTAAGGAGGATACTTCTGGCAAAGAGCATAAATTAGATAATCCTTTGCCTTGAATGAGAAAATTTGAAGGACAAACATTAAATCCAGAAAGTGAATGTAAATTCGAAAAAGATGATCAATATAGAAACTCTTCTGCTTTCACACTTAACTGTAAAGGGCAACCTGTTTACAAAGGAATTCAAATTTAAATTAAGGGTTAATCCCCTTTTTATTTGGGGATCCCAGTCCTAAAATCTAGGGTAAATAGATCCCTAGAATTTAAACATGTCTTGAGTCGCTAGAGGCATGACTTTGTTGGTAGCTTCCAGTGGAGTTTCTTTCTCCCCACAGGGAGTTAAGGAAGTTACTAATTGAGCCAAAAACCTAAAGATTTTTAATGCCCCCCCCGCACTGTTGTAGTATCTAGCGAGTCAGTTTCAAAACTATTAGAGATCGCTGAATATAAAAGTTGTATTCAGCTAAATGGTTTTAGGGGAAGGGGAACAGCATATGTTTGTTCATACTCGACACCGCAAGGGAAACTAGAAGCACATTTTTATCATTTAGACAGAAATAGACCAAAAGAATCTCGACTTAAGAAAATAAGTAGTATTGCTGATAAAGAGCTAAAATACGCAGACTCAACTTCTGAAAGATTAAGAAGCACTCCTTTCTTCTGAATAAGATCAGGAACTACAGTAGGAACAAATTTAACTCCAGAAAAAGATTGTGAAGTCTCTAAAGAAGGTGAATCACTGAAGTTAATTTGTAAGCAAGAGGAAGTAAATAAACAAACACAAGGAAGAAAGACTCGATAATTTGCTTTTCTTGCTTAACCTGCAAATTATTAATTAATAAAGGAGTCAATTTCTGAGTCAATTTGTAGCTCTAAAATCACAAAAAAGACTTAGTTCTCACTAATGTCTTGAGTTTTAAGGGGATTTGCATTATTTGCTTTTTCTAGTGGAATGTCTTTTTCTCCGCAAGGCGCTAAACATGCAGTTGATTGGGTAAAGAATCTTAAGCTCTTCACGCCCCCCCCAGTTGTAGTTGCTGGAGAATCAATGCAACAGATCATGGAAGAGGGCAATTATGAAGGATGCGCTGAATTAGGAAGAAATATTGGACGAGGTTCTCTTTGATTTATTTGTTCTAAAAGAGAGAATGCAAATAGACCATCTTTCTTTAATTACAATAGGACCAGACCTTCTGGGACAAAAGCTATGCAAGTAATTTCTGTAACCACTACTCCCAAAAAAGAAATAAAGTATGCAACAGGAAAAACAGAAGACTTTACCTTTTTATCCCCTTGAATGTATAAGTTAAAAGGCAAAAGTTTAAGTCAAATGAGTGATTGTAGTTTCACTGTTGATAGTCAAGGTAGTAGCCCGAAATCCTACACTTTGAAATGTCACAATGAAACAATTCAAAGCAAGATTCATTTTGAAAAATAATTTAAGTCTTTTCTTATCTAAAATTCCATAAACACTGGTTTAGTTCCTATTAATGTCTGTAGGGGCAAAGATATTAACAGGATTTCCTATTATTTCAGGAGTTTCTGCTTATCCCTTAGCTGTAGTAGTTAAGAATCAACAATTAAATGTTTTGGCTGAAACGCCCCCCCCGAGGCTAGATCGAGAAGTAACTAATTTCTCTCCCATAGAAGAGTTAAAACAAGAAGGTCATGATGGTTGCGTGCCAGTAAAAGGCAGGGGAGGATATGCCACTTTATATGCTTGTCTAAAAACAGTTGGACAAGAACTACAAACCACTTTCTATCACTATGATAGGTATGCTAAAGCCCCTGATAAGAAAATAAATCAAATAATTAGTATTAACTACGTCTCCTCCTCAAAAGTAACTATGCAATTAAAAGATGTAGGAAATAAGCCCCTAAAACTTCCTCCTTTCTGAATGGGTAAATGACCTACAAGACAGGAAGTAAAACCAGAAGATCAATGTAAATTCACCAAAGATAGTAGTAACTCAGGTAACAAAATTACCTATACACTTATTTGCAGTGGCCAAGAAGTTCAAGAGGGAATTCAGTTCTAGGATAATTTAATAATGTCTTGATTTGCTAGAGGCGCAGCATTACTAATAGCTTCTTATGGAGTCTCTCACTTTCCTCAAGGAGTTAAAGAAGTAGCTAATTTAGTAGAGAGATTTAAAGGCTCCTTGCCCCCCCCAGCAATAACTAGAACTTCTACTCAATCCACCACTTCCAGCACCACTACTTCTACCCCGCAAGTAGTACAAGAATTAAAAGAAAAGGGTTATGAAGGTTGTCAAGTCCTAAAAGGATTTAGGGACTGAACTTTATGGTGATATGTTTGCTCTGACAAAGAACAAACCAATAGAGCTTCTTTTTTTAACTATAAAAGAACAAGAAAGCCTCCAGCTTCTAGGATTAAGAAAGTAACTCATATAAAAAAAGGCCAATTAACTTATGAGGATAGAAGTACTGAAAGATTAACTTATCTACCTTTTTGAATGGGAGGCAGTAAATCATTCAATGAATTAAATCCAACTAGTGACTGTACATTTACCAAACAAACAGATAGAGATTCCTTTTCCCTAAAGTGCAAAGAAAAAGATATACAAACAGGTATTTAGATTAAGAAACTCTTTACTGACTAGTTTTCTAATTAACCAAATCTTTGTTCTGGATATATAGTTTTTTTCACTTCGTTGACATACCAACTATTTTTAATAGATTGACCCAAATCACAATGTAACTTGTAATCATCTCAATCTACTTCACATTTATCCTTAAGAATTACATCATTCAACTTATTTAAATCAGAATTAGGCCCACCATTCATTATTTCTGTTTCATTGTCCTCTCCCACATAGGTAACAGTAACTTTTACAGAGGAAGTGACCTCATATTTGAAACTCTTTACTTCCTTAAGTTCTCCTTTGCCTGAATTATTTTCGTCCTTGTAAATAAAGAAATTGATGTTTTTAGAAACATCTCCAAGAGCTTTACATACAAGTAAATAGGTATTAATGTCTGTTTGAGTAGTCGTAGAAGTTACTACTCTACAGTTCTTTTGATAATCATCAAGGGTATCTAATTTTACTGTTTTTGAAATCTCTGAAGAAACTGTTTTCTCTCTGTTCACTGTTTCTTTTGAAGATGTTGATTTAGCTAGTGAAATTCCCCCAGCAATAGCCCCTCCTAACAAAGCTATCCCAGAGAATTTACCTAGAAAACTAAGAAACATATTTATCTAATTAAGAATTAAATATACAAGATTACTTTTCTTTGAATTCTTTCAAAGTAAATATAACCCCCTCTCCATCATCTGCATAACCAACCTCATTCAAAAGTAAGCTGGCACCGGCCATATCTGCAGGCTTCGCGGTAGTTGCTTTGCTAGTATTCCCGGCTGGAGTGGTTGGTAGGGTGGATTTCTGCTGAGAGTTGCCCAGGTGTTTCGGTAATAACCC